>JANOLA010000001.1:0-5518 GCA_031419535.1 Burkholderiales bacterium
TGCGGCACCGCGGCGAGGGCGGTTTGTTCGGCAGCGCGCAGGCGTCCGACCTCGGCCTGGACACGCGCGCGCTGGCCGCCGAAATCGGCAATGAAGGCCTGTACACGCTACGCTTTGGTTATGCGGAAATGCCACGCCACCTTGCCGATGGCGCAAGGACACCGTTCCTCGGCAGCGGCGGCGGTGTGCTGTCGCTGCCGGCGTCGCTGCAAGCGGTGGACATCGGATACAAGAGGAAGCGGTTGGAGGCCGGTGGCACGCTGTTCTCCGGGGAGAACTGGACCTACAGCGTCAGCCTGCGCCACGACGTGCGCGACGGCACCCAGCGCACGGCGGGCTCGTTCTTTTCCACGACCTCGCACCTGGTGGCCCCGGTGGACCAGGTGACCGATCAGCTCGAAGTTTCGGCGTCGTATGCGAGCCGTCTCTGGCAAGCGACGCTGGCGTACCACGGGTCGGTGTTCCGCAACGGCGATCAGGCGTTGACATGGCAGAACCCGTTCACGCCGCCGGTGAGTGGCGCCGACCGCGGCCAGCTTGCCTTGGCGCCTGACAACCAGTTTCACCAGATCGTCGGTTCAGTCGGCTACCAGATCAACCCATGGATGCGCGCGAGTGGTGAACTTGCGATCGGGCGCATGACGCAGGATGCCGGCTATCTGGCGGCGACGCTGAACACGACGGGACTGACGGTACCGGCGCTGCCGGCACAGTCTTTGGGCGGACGCGTCAACACATTCAACGGCCATGTGCGAGTCACCGCCACACCGGTCGAGCGGCTGCGCCTGACCGCGAGTTATGCGCGCGACGAGCGCGACAATGAAACGCCCAGCCTCAGCTACCCACCAGTGCAGACCGACATGTTTCTGGCCTTGACGCCGCGCACCAACCAGGCATTCAGCTTCTGGCAGGACCGCTTCAAACTGAGCGCCGAGTACCGCGGGCCGGGCAGCCTGAAATCGAGCGTCGGCGCCGAGCAGGACAATCGCGAGCGCAGCTCGCAGGACGTGGCGACGACGCGCGAGACGACGCTGTGGGGGCGGGTCGCTGTGCAGGCGCTGGAAAACGTCGGGTTGGCACTCAAGCTCGCACACGCGAAGCGCGACAACTCCAGCTACGCGTCCGCGGCTTGGGTTGCTCCGCCGCAGAACCCGCTGCTGCGTAAGTTCAACCTGGCCGAGCGCAGTCGCGACACGGCGGGTCTGCGCGCCGACGTCACGATCAGCGAGAGCGCCAGCCTGGGCGTCAACGTCGACTATGCATTCGACGACTACACCGACTCGCCGATCGGCCTGAAGAACGGCCGCAGCATCAGCTTCGGCGGCGACTTGTCGGTTGCCATTTCCGAACAGACGCAGCTGCACCTGTACGCGCAGGGCGAGCGGATTCGCTCAACCCAGGCCGGCAGCCAGACGTTTGCGCTGCCCAACTGGTCAGGGCGCAGCAAGGACGGCGTCGACGTGTTCGGCGTGGGTGTCAAACACGCGGCGCTCAAGGGCAAACTCGACATCGGCGCGGATCTGGTGTCCTCGCGCTCGCGCAGCGATATCGCGGTGGACACGGGCGTTGCAGGAGGCGAGTTTCCAACGGCGACGACGCGGCTGGACAGCCTGAAGCTGAGTGCCACCTACCGCCTGCAGGACAACCTGTGGCTGCTTGGCAGTTACTGGTACGAGCACTACGACGCGAAGGACTGGAGGGTCGATGGCGTGCAGCCGGGCACGCTGCCGGACCTGTTGGCGTTGGGCGAGCAGGCGCCGCGCTACAACGTCAACGTGGTGCGAGTCGCGGTGCGCTATCGGTTCTGAGCGCCCCAGGAGGCGCGAACGCCGCCGCCAGACAGAAGGCTCGGCGGACGGGCGCCGCGGTGCACGCAGTTCTTCGCGGCTCGTGTTGAATTGATTCAGATCAAGAGCACCGAGGCGCGCATCGGCATCATGGGTCGCACAGCGCGCAAGGGCGCGGGGCATCGACAACAGACCGAGGAGACCTGCATGACCGCACCGCTCGCCATCGCCGCCGATTCCGCAGCGCCCAGCCGTGGGCCGCTCACCGCAACGAGCCTGCCGATTCCGCGCTACCTGACACAGGCTTACTGGTGGGCCTACGTGCACCCGAAAGCGGTGCAACTGTTCGAGCGCGACTGGCTCGTCAACACGATCCTGTTCGGCAACTACGGGCGCCTGCGCGAGGCGGCGCTCGCCGAGCTGGGTGCGACGGTGCACGGCCGCACACTGCAGGTCGCCTGTGTCTATGGCAATCTGACGCTTAACTTGCAACAGCGCCTCGCGCCGGATGCGCGTCTGGATGTGGTCGACGTGCTGCCGATCCAGCTGAAGAACTTGAGCGAGAAATTGCCAGCGGATGAGCGTGTGGCGCTGCTGCACGGCGACTCATCCAAGCTCGCCTGCGCCGACGCGAGTTACGACCAGGTGCTGCTGTTCTTTCTGTTGCACGAGCAGCCCGACGCAGTGCGAAGCGCGACGCTGGCCGAGGCGATGCGCGTCGTCAAACCCGGCGGCCGCGTCGTGATCGTTGACTACCACAGGCCTGCGGAGTGGCATCCGGCGCGGCCGCTGATGCGGCTCGTGTTCCGCAAGCTCGAACCGTTTGCGATGGCGCTGTGGAACCATGAGGTTCTCGACTTCCTGCCGCTGGGCGTGCGTCCGACCGCGCTGACCAAGCAAACGTATTTCGGCGGCCTGTACCAGAAGCTCGTACTGACGCGTTGAATCGACGCCTCGCGATGCAAACCTTCCAGTGCGATGTGGCCATCGTCGGTGCCGGCGGCGCCGGCCTGCGCGCGGCGATCGAGGTCGCGCGCAGCGATCCGCTGCTCCGCGTCGGATTGCTGTCCAAGGTGTATCCGATGCGCAGCCACACCGTCGCGGCCGAAGGCGGCGCAGCGGCAGTGACGCAGCCGCACGACAGCCTGGAGGCGCATTTCCACGACACGGTGGCCGGCGGCGACTGGCTGTGCGAGCAGGACGTGGTCGACTATTTCGTCGCCCATGCGCGCGAAGAGCTGGTGCAGATGGAGAACTGGGGCTGCCCGTGGAGCCGCACGGCGGACGGCCACGCCAACGTGCGCGCCTTCGGCGGCATGGCCATCGAACGCACCTGGTTCGCCGCCGACAAGACCGGCTTCCACATGCTGCACACGCTGTTCCAGACGTCGATGAAGTACCCGTCGATCCAGCGCTTTGACGAGCACTTCTGCATCGACCTGGTGGTTGACGACGGCCGGGTGCAAGGCGTCGTCGCGATCGACATTGCGAGCGGCGAGTTCCAGCTGATCCAGGCCAAGGCGGTGATCATCGCCACCGGCGGCGCGGGCCGGGTGTTCCGCGAGAACACGAACGGCGGCATCGTCACCGGCGACGGCATGGCGCTGGCGTATCGCCACGGTGTGCCGCTGCGCGACATGGAGTTCGTGCAGTACCACCCGACGTGCATGCCCGGCACCGGCTTGCTGTTCACCGAAGCGTGCCGCGGCGAAGGCGGGCATCTGTTGAACAAAGACGGCTACCGTTATCTGCAGGACTATGGCCTCGGACCCGCTGAACCGCTGCCGCGCAACAAGGCGATGGAGCTGGGACCGCGCGATCGCCTGAGCCAGGCGTATTGGCACGAGAAGCAAAGAGGACGCACGATTGCCGGGCCGCATGGCGAGGTGGTGCACCTCGATCTGCGGCATCTGGGCGAGTCGAGACTGCGCGAGCGCTTGCCGCAAATTTACGAGCTTGCCGTGCAGTACCTCGGCATCGACCCCGCAATCGCGCCGATTCCCGTGCTGCCCGCCGTGCACTACACGATGGGCGGCATCGTCGCCGATGCGAACACGGCGTCATCGCTGGCGGGCCTGTACTCGGTGGGCGAATGCTCCAGCATCGGCATCCACGGTGCGAACCGGCTCGGCTCGAACTCGCTGACTGAGCTGCTCGTGTTCGGCAAGGTGGCCGGTACGCAAGCCGCGGCTTACGCACGATCCACGGCGCATGCAAACCCGGCGATCTGTGCCGGGTTGGCGATGCAGGCACGTGACCGGGCGGTGGCGATCGTCGAGCGGCGCGGCGGCGGCGAACGCATCGCGCTGCTCCGCCGCGAGATGGCGCAAAGCATGGAGCAGGGCTGCGGCATCTACCGCACAGCGGCAGAGATGCAGGCCACGTGCGACAAACTGGCCGAGTTGAAGCAACGCTGCCGCAGTGTTCAACTGGACGACCACTCGGTGGCGTGGAACACCGAATGGCTGCTCGCCATCGAACTCGGCTACCAGCTCGACGTGGCGCAAGCCATGGCGCATAGCGCACTGCAGCGCCGCGAATCGCGCGGTTCGCACCAGCGGCTGGATGTTTCGAGGCGCGCGACGACGTGAACTTCCTGCAGCACAGCCTGGCCTACTGCGGCGGCGCAGGCGCGCCGCGAATTGCCTACGCGCCGGTGAAAATCACGCGCTCGCCGCCTGGCACGCGTGCCTACGGCGCGGCCGGCGAACTCGCGCAGGCGCAGGCGCAGGCGCGGGCGAACGCGAACGCGAGCGCGAACGCGAACACTCAGGCGGGTGCGCCAGGAGCGCCGCGAGCGCCGCTGGAGGCAGGCCATGCTTGACGCTGCGAAGACGGTGCGTTTCGAGGTGTTGCGCTACCGGCCCGGGCGGGACAAGGCACCGGTGTGGCAGGGTTACACGATCCCGTTCAGCGACGACATGTCCGTGCTGCAGGCGCTGCTGCACGTCAAGGACGAGCTCGACGGCAGCTTGAGTTTTCGCTGGTCGTGCCGCATGGCGATCTGCGGCAGTTGCGGCATGATGATCAACGGCAAGCCGGCGCTGGCGTGCCAGACTTTCGTGCGCGACTGCCTGCCGGGTCCGGTGCGCGTCGAGGCGCTCGCGCATTTTGCTATCGAGCGCGACCTCGTCGTCACGGTGGATGGGTTCATGAAGAAACTCGAAGGCATCAAGCCCTACCTGATTCCGAAACAGCCGCGCGAATTGGGCGAGGGTGAGCATCTGCAGACACCCAAACAACTGGAGCGTTTCGAGCAGTACGCCTCGTGCATCAACTGCATGCTGTGTTACGCCGCTTGCCCGCAATTCGGTCTCGACCCGGAGTTCACCGGTCCCGGTGTGCTGGCGCTGCTGCACCGCTACAACGCCGATTCGCGCGACGCCGGGCGCGGCGAGCGCATGCAAGTCCTGAACGACGAGCAGGGCGTGTGGAGCTGCACGGCGGTGGGCTACTGCTCCGAGGTCTGCCCAAAAGGTGTGGACCCGGCGAACGCGGTGAATCAGAACAAGGTGAACAGCGCGAAGGACTATTTCCTGCGCTTCGTCACACCGCACGGAGGGCGCTCGTGAACCCGATGCAACGCCGCGCGCCGCCCGCGCGGCCCAGCTACGTGCGGCCGATGCAGGGCTGGTGGCGGCGCGATCCGTACTTCATGCGCTACATGCTGCGCGAAGCGACGGCCGTCGCGGTGGCCGTGTATGCGTTCGTGTTGACGTGTGGCGCGGGGT
>JANOLA010000002.1:0-10352 GCA_031419535.1 Burkholderiales bacterium
GGACGATTCGAGGTCGCGTTGGAAGTACTCCTGAAGAACCATCACCACAAACTCCATCGGCGTGTAGTCGTCGTTCAGCAAGACGACTTGGTACATGCGCGGCGGTTCGGTCCGGAGGGTACGACGCTCGGCAACAACCGCCCCATGCCCGTCGTCGGGCAGCACCGGCGCCGGCGACGGCGCGGGTGGGTTCGGTTTGTCAGTGGGCATGAACCGATTCTATAGAGTCGTCAAGTCCCCCGCGCGAAAGCGGCCACCCTCCTTTTGGCGGACTATTCCACGCCGCACCGAGTGGTCGACCTCGTCACTGGCGGCGAGTCGAGGCGACACTCCGCCACTGCCGCCCGATGCGCGGCTACATCTGCTCGATCATGACCTGCCCGAAGCCCGAGCAGGAAACCTGCGTCGCACCGGTCATCAGGCGGGCAAAGTCGTAGGTCACCTTCTTCGAAAGAATCGCCTTTTGCATCGCGCTGATCACCAGGTCCGCGGCTTCGTGCCAACCCATGTGGCGCAGCATCATTTCCGCTGACAGGATTTCGGAACCCGGATTCACGTAGTCCTTGCCGGCGTACTTGGGCGCCGTGCCGTGGGTCGCCTCGAACATCGCGATCGAATCGCTCATGTTCGCTCCCGGCGCGATGCCGATGCCACCCACCTGCGCCGCCAGCGCGTCGGAGACGTAGTCGCCGTTCAGATTCAGCGTCGCGATCACGGAGTACTCGGCCGGGCGGAGCAGGATTTGCTGTAAGAAGGCATCGGCGATCGAGTCCTTGACGACGATATCGCCCCCGGTCTTCGGATTCTTGAACTTGCACCACGGGCCGCCGTCGATCAGTTGCGCGCCGAACTCGCGCATCGCCAAGGCGTAGCCCCAATCGCGAAACCCACCCTCGGTGAATTTCATGATGTTGCCCTTGTGCACCAGCGTCACCGAGGGCTTGTTGTTGTCGATCGCGTACTGGAACGCCTTGCGCACCAAGCGCTCCGTGCCCTCGCTGGAGACCGGCTTGATGCCGATGCTCGAGGTCTCGGGGAAACGAATCTTCTTCACCCCGAATTCGTCTTGCAGGAACTTGATCAGGCGCTTCGCCTTGTCGCTCTTGGCTTCAAACTCGATGCCCGCGTAGATGTCTTCCGAGTTCTCCCGGAAGATGACCATGTTGGTCTTTTCGGGCTCCTTCAGCGGCGACGGCACGCCCGTGAAGTACTGGATCGGGCGCAGGCACACGTACAGGTCGAGCTCCTGGCGCAGCGCCACGTTCAGCGAGCGAATGCCTCCGCCCACCGGCGTCGTCAGCGGCCCCTTGATCGAGACCACGTACTCCTTGACGATCGCGAGCGTTTCTTCGGGCAGCCAGACGTCCGGGCCGTAGATCTTGGTCGACTTCTCGCCGGCATAGATTTCCATCCAGTGGATCTGGCGCTTGCCAGCGTAGGACTTGGCCACGGCCGCATCCACCACCTTGATCATCACGGGCGTGATGTCCAAGCCCGTGCCGTCGCCCTCGATGTAGGGAATGATCGGGTTGCTCGGCACGTTGAGCGAGTAGTCCTTGTTGACGGTGATCTTCTTCCCACCCGCGGGGACTTTGACGTGCTTGTACATGGCGGTGACGCTCCAGACGATAGGATGAGGGGGCCGAAACCTTGGATTCTAGGTCGCGAATCGCCATGAACCCTTTCACAACCATCATTCGCATCGCCGCGGTTTTGCTGCTCGGCGCCAACGCCGCGCTGCACACCGCCAGTGCCCAGGAAGGGCCACAGAAGCTGCCCGCCATCACCCTGAGCGCGGGCATGCACCTGATTCAGGCGGAAGTCGCCCAGACGCCCGAACAACGCGGCATCGGCTTGATGCACCGGCCGAAGATGGGCGCCAACGAAGGCATGTTGTTCGTGTTCGAGGCGCCGACCCAGCAGTGCTTCTGGATGAAGAACACGCTGCTGCCGCTGTCGATCGCATTCCTGGAAGACGACGGCAGCGTCGTCAACATCGAAGACATGGCGCCGCTCGCCCTGAACAGCCATTGTTCGAAGCGCCCGGTGCGCTTTGCGCTCGAGATGAACCAGGGTTGGTTCGCAAAGCGTGGCATCAAGGCCGGCTCGCGCTTGCAAGGCGGCCCGCTGGCGAAGTAGCCCTCACGAACGCGTTGCGCCGGGCCCAGGGCAACCGCCCGGCAGGGCCGATGCGCGCGGCATTTGTCGCTATAGTTGCTTCGGTATTTTTCCAACCATAAAGGGGACAGTCATGGGTGCAATTCTTCAGTCGTTGGGGCGCACGGTCGCCGCTGGCGTGGTCTTGTTGGTGCTGTTGATCGTGTTGGTCGGCAACATTCAGTTCAACATGACCTGGCACGCCTTCTTCATGCGCTGGCTGCACGTGATGTGCGGGGTGATGTGGATCGGGCTGCTGTGGTACTTCAACTTCGTGCAGATTCCGTCGATGCCGAAGATCCCCGACGAACAAAAGCCCGCCGTCAGCAAGGTGATCGCTCCCACCGCCCTGTTCTGGTTCCGCTGGGCCGCATTGGCCACCGTGGTGACCGGCGTGTTCCTCGCCTCGCTGAACGGCTACCTGGTGCCGGCTCTCACCATGCAGAAGCCTTTCACCGCCATCGGCATCGGCATGTGGCTCGCGCTCATCATGGCCTTCAACGTCTGGTTCATCATCTGGCCGAACCAGAAGAAGGCGCTGGGCATCGTGACCGTGACGCCCGAGGAAAAGGCGAAGGCAGGCCGTCTGGCGATGCTGACTTCGCGCGCGAACACCATGCTGTCGATCCCGATGCTGTTTTGCATGGTTGCTCAGCAGAACGCTGGTCTTTAAGGCCCGCAGCAAGACCCTTCCGCCCGGCACTGCCCGGACGGTTCAGCCCCGGGCGCTGGGAAGCGTCTGGGCGCTACCGAGCCTCACCTGGGCACGCCCCCGCGCCAGCGTGATGCCGAGTTCGGCGCCTGAGTGCAGCTGGCGCGGGTCGACAACCAACTCGCCGTTGCCGAGCTGCACCAGCGCATAACCGCGCGACACGACCAGCTTGGGATCGCACGCCGCGAGGCGCGTCGCCAGATGCTGGAGCGCGTGGCCGCGGTTCGCACGGTCGCGGTCCAGGCCGTGCACGAACCGGCTCGCGAGCCTGAGCAGCGTCTCGCCGGCGGTGTGGGCGGCGAGCCTGGCCGCTGACGGCAAACGATGCTCGATCGAACCCAGCTTCAAGGCTTGCTGCGCCAAACGCAGCGTCGGACGCCCCAATTGCGCACGCAGCCGGTCCAGGTGGTGCTGCGCCGTGTTCAAGCGGTTGGCTGCGGCGCGGCCCGCTCGGTCCGCGAGCCCGGCCAGTTGCAGCAGGCTGTCGGCACGCGCCGGAACGCTCAGTTCCGCCGCCGCGGTGGGCGTCGGGGCGCGCAGGTCGGCAGCCAGATCGCTCAGCGTCACATCGCTTTCATGGCCGACACCACACACCACCGGAATCGGCGAAGCGGCCAGCGCACGCACCACGCGTTCGTCATTGAACGCCCACAGGTCCTCCATCGAGCCGCCGCCACGGCAGACGATCAAGGTATCGACCTCGCCGCGCACTGCCGCCGCGCCGATCGCCGCCACCAGCTCGGCCGGCGCTTCAGCGCCTTGCACCTTGCTCGGGTAGACGATCACGCGCACGTGCGGCGCGCGCCTGGCCAGGGTCGTGACCACGTCGTGCAAGGCGGCCGCACCCAGCGACGTCACCACCCCGATCGCTCGGGGATGGGCAGGCAGCTCGCGCCGCCGCGCCGCGTCGAACAGGCCTTCGGACTCGAGCTTTGCCTTGAGCCGAAGAAACTGCTCATACAACGCCCCCACCCCGTCGCGCTGCATCGACTCCACGATCATCTGCAGCTCGCCGCGCGCCGGGTACACGTCCAGGCGCCCGCGCAGTTCGACTTTCATGCCGTCGGCCGGGGCAAAGTCGAGCAGGTTGGCGGCACGCCGAAACATCGCGCACTTCAGGCTCTCAACGCCGCCTTGCGCGTCCCTCAGGCTGAAGTAGCTGTGGCCGCTGGAGGCGGTTGCAAAGCCGGCGACCTCGCCGCGAAGCACGCAGGGATTGAAGCGCGAGGCCAAGTTGTCCGAAACCGCGCGCAGCAGGCCGGCGACCGTCCAGACCAGACGCGTGGATGCGGGGTTGGCGGGCTCGATCATCGGCAAACCCAGTGTTGGCGCGGGGAAAGAAGTCCACACCCGCGCGCAGCCTGGGCCAGCGCGGGGTTGGCGCTGTCACGGACCTGAAATGATTTGGCAACCCATTGATTTGGAAGCACTTTTTTATGCCTATTGTTTGGGCAAGCCAGCCAGGGCCTTGAATTTGCGCCGTTTTGGCGCGTCTCGCACGGGGTTGCCCACAGTGTTGTCCACATTTGCAGTGGATTGCGAAGCTTCGCGCAAAGAGGCTCGCCGGATTTGGCGCAGATTGATCGATCAACCCTTGGCGCCATAATCGCCGACTTCGAATTCGCACCCGAAAGCTCAGCGAGGACCACCGCTTGATTTCGATCATACAGGCCGCAGGCTGGCCGATCTGGCCCTTGATTTTGTGTTCCATCGTCGCATTGACCCTTGTGTTCGAGCGCTTTTCTAGCTTGCGCTCGGCGCGCGTGATGCCGCCGCGCCTGCTCGACGAAGTGATGTCGGTGACGCGCGCGCACTTGCCTTCGGCCGACGTGGTGAACAAGCTCGCCAAGAACTCGATCCTCGGCCAGGTGCTGGCCAGCGGCGTGCGCGCCGTGATTGCCGAGCCGCGCATTTCGGAGGAGAGCCTGCGCATGGCGTTCGAGTCCGCCGGCCGCGCCGCCGTGCACCAGATGGAGCGCTACCTCGGCCCGCTGGGCACCATCGCCTCGGCGGCGCCGTTGCTGGGGCTGCTGGGCACCGTGATCGGCATGATCGAGATCTTCGGCTCCCAAGCGCCCAGCGGCGGCAACAACCCGGCGCTCTTGGCGCACGGCATCTCGGTGGCGCTGTACAACACCGCGTTCGGCCTGATCATCGCGATTCCTTCGTTGATGCTTTACCGCCATTTCCGCGGCATGGTCGACGCCTACACGCTCGACATGGAACAAGCCGCCGACCGCATGGTGCCGCACCTGTTGCGCTTCACGGCGCAACATCGCTAACGCGGTCGGCGAAAGGCTCAGCCATGTCGCTGCGGTTTCGAAAGAACCACCCCGAGGACCCCGAAATCAACTTGATTCCGTTCATCGACGTGCTGCTGGTGATACTGATCTTCCTGATGCTCTCGACCACTTACTCCAAGTTCACCGAGCTGCAAATCACGCTGCCGGCGGCCGACTCCGAAAAACTGCGCGACCGGCCGCGCGAAGTGATCGTCGTGGTTTCCGCCGATGGCCGCTACGCCGTGAACCGCAAACAGGTCGACGGGCGCAGCGTCGAGCTGCTCACCGCCGAGTTGGTGGCGGCATCGAAGGGCAACCCGGAGATGGTGGTGATCGTCTCGGCCGACGCGCTGAGCCCGCACCAAAGCGTGATCAACGTGATGGACGCGGCGCGGCGCGCGAACCTGCCGCGCTTGACCTTTGCCGCGCAGGGCAGCGGCTCCGGCAAGGCGCGCTAAAGCGTCGCAAGCGGGCGAAGCCGCGTGCCAGAGATCGCCGGCCCCTGGTGGTCGCGCGCCCTGCAAGCCGCATGGTTGATCCGCGGGCCGCTCGCCTGGGCGCTGACGCCCCTCTCGGCGCTGTTCGGGCTGCTCAGTGCCGCGCGCCGGGTCGGCTACCGCGCCGGTTGGCTCACGACGCACAAGCTGCCGGTTCCGCTGGTCGTCGTCGGCAATCTGATCGCCGGCGGCGCGGGTAAAACGCCCACCGTGATAGCGGTCGTCGCGCTGTTGCGCCGCCACGGCTACACACCGGCCATCGTGTCGCGCGGCCATGGGCGCAGCGACGGTGGCACTCTGGAAGTGCACGCACAAACGCCGGCCAGCGCTTGCGGCGACGAACCCAAACTGCTGTGGCGGCGCACGCGCGCGCCGGTGATGGTCGGGCGCAACCGGGTCGCGGCGTGCCGCGAGTTGCTGCGCCGGCACGCACAAGTCGACGTGATCGTCAGCGATGACGGCTTGCAGCACCTGGCGCTAGCGCGCGACGCCCAGGTCATCGTGTTCGACGAACGCGGCGCGGGCAATGGCTTCCTGCTTCCGGCCGGGCCGCTGCGCGAGACCCTCGCAGGACAATGCCCGCCGCTCAGCATCGTGCTCTACAACGCCGAGGCGCCGACCACGCCCTGGCCGGGAAGTCTGGCGCAGCGCGCCTTTGGCGGCATCATCGAGCTCGGCGCATGGTGGCGTGGCAAAAGCGCCTGCGCGGCGTCGCTCGAGTCGCTGCGCGGCCGCCACCTGATCGCCGCCGCGGGCATCGCCCGGCCGCAGCGCTTCTTCCAGATGCTCGCCGAGCAAGGCCTGCGCTTCGATGCCTTGCCCTTGCCCGACCATTGTTCGTACGCCGAGCTGCCCTGGCCGGCAGATGCAGCGGACGTCATCGTCACCGAGAAAGACGCAGTGAAGATCGAGCCGCAGCGTGCCGGCGCGTCCCGCATCTGGGTCGCGACGCTAGACTTGCGCACCGGCCCCGATTTCGACTCGGCCCTGCTCGCGCTGCTGCCCGGCGCGCGCCGCGCGGCCGCGGCCCTTTGAGCACCTCCATTTGAAAATTGAGCGAGAACCGATCATGGAAGTACGTCTGCTCGAACTGCTCGTTTGCCCGATCTGCAAAGGCCCGCTCGAGTACCTGCGCCCGCCGCTGCAAGACCAGCACGAACTCGTGTGCCGGTCCGACCGCCTGGCGTTCCCGGTGCGCGACGGCATCCCGGCGATGCTCGAGAGCGAGGCGCGCCCGCTCGAGACCGCTGGCTGACCCCGCCCCCGCAGGCGCCGCCCGCACCATGAGCCTCGCCTTCACCGTGCTGATTCCGGCGCGCCTGGCGTCGACGCGCCTGCCGCGCAAGCCCTTGGCGGACATCGCCGGCGTGCCCATGGTGGTGCGCGTCGCGCAGCGCGCCGCGCAATCGCGCGCCGGCCGCGTGGTGGTGGCGGCTGACCACGCCGAGATCGTCGCGGCATGCCAGGCGTTTCACGTCGAGGCGATCCTGACGCGCGAAGACCATGCGAGCGGCAGCGACCGCTTGGCGCAAGCGTGCGAGATTCTCGGGCTCGACGGCGCCGACATGGTGCTCAATGTGCAGGGCGACGAGCCACCCATCGCCGCCTCATTGATCGACGCCTGCGCCGCATTGCTGAACGAACGCAGCGACTGCGTGATGGCCACCGCCGCACATCCGATCGACACCATGGCCGAACTCGACGACCCGAATGTCGTGAAGGTGGTGCTCGACGCCGCGGGCCGTGCCTTGTACTTCTCCCGCGCCGCGATTCCCTGGTGGCGCGACGGGCGAGCGCGCGCCGGCATGGCAGCAGCCGCCACCTCGACCTCGGCCACAGCCTCGAACGCAGCCTCAACCGCGGCGGCCCTGCCCTCGCCAGCACCGCTGCGCCACATCGGCTTGTACGCCTACCGGGCAGGATTCCTGCGCCGCTTCAACAGCTTCAGTGTCAGCCCGCTCGAGACGATCGAGTCGCTCGAACAGCTTCGTGTTCTCTGGCACGGCGAGCGCATCGCGGTGCACGTGAGCGACACCCGCCCCGGCCCGGGAGTGGACACGCCGGCTGACCTGGAACGGGTGCGCGCGATGTTCGGATGAGGGTCGGCCGAGCCCGTCACGACCCTGCCATGCGCATGGTATTCTCGGCGCGAAAATTGCAACGCACGCATCTCGGTCCGGACGGGTCGGAGCGATGCGGGGCACGAGGAGACGCATGAGACTCATCCTTCTGGGCGCTCCCGGCGCAGGCAAGGGCACCCAGGCCAGCTTCATTTGCGGCAAGTTCGGATTGCCGCAAATTTCCACCGGCGACATGCTGCGCGCCGCGGTGAAGGCCGGCACGGCGCTCGGCCTGGCGGCAAAAAAGGTCATGGACAGCGGCTCGCTGGTCAGCGACGACATCATCATCGCCTTGGTGAAAGAGCGCATCGCGATGCCCGACTGCGCGGCCGGCTTCTTGTTCGACGGCTTTCCGCGCACGATCCCGCAGGCCGACGCGATGAAGGCGGCTGGCGTGAAGCTCGACGTCGTGCTCGAGATCGACGTGCCCGACGCCGCGATCATCGAACGCATGAGCGGGCGCCGGGTGCACGTGGCGTCGGGGCGCACCTACCACGTCAAGTTCAACCCACCGAAAGTGGCGGACCGTGACGACGTGACCGCAGAGCCCTTGATCCAGCGCGTCGACGACCTCGAGGAAACGGTGCGCAAGCGCCTTCAGGTCTACAAGGAGCAGACGCGCCCGCTCATCGACTACTACGCCCAGTGGGCGAAGACCGGCAGCTCCGACGCACCGCGCTGCCTGCGCATTCTCGGCACCGGCAGCGTCGAGCAGATCACCGAGCGTGTGATGGCCGCGCTGGCCTGAGCACGCACCCAACCCCACGTTTCGAAAACGAACCCACCATGGAAATCTCAGGCAAGGTATTCATCGTCACCGGCGGCGCGTCGGGTCTGGGCGAAGGCACGGTGCGCATGCTCGCCGCGAACGGCGGCAAGGTCGTGATCGCCGATCTGCAGGCCGACAAGGGCGAGCTACTGGCCAAGGAACTCGGCGCGACGTTCGTGAAGTGCGATGTAAGCGTCGAGGCCGACGCGATGGCCACTGTGGCGAAAGCGGTTTCGCTCGGAAAGCTGATGGGCTTGGTGAACTGCGCCGGCATCGGGCCGGCAGCGAAGACGGTGGGCAAGGAAGGCGCCCACTCGCTCGCACTGTTCTCCAAAGTGATTTCGGTGAATCTGCTCGGTAGCTTCAACATGATCCGCCTGGCCGCCGAGGCGATGTGCAAGAACGCGCCCGAAGCGACCGGCGAGCGCGGCGTGCTGATCTCCACCGCGAGCGTTGCCGCGTACGACGGGCAAATCGGCCAAGCCGCCTATTCGGCGTCCAAGGGCGGGATCGTGGGCATGACGCTGCCGATCGCGCGCGACCTGGCACGCAACGGCATTCGCAACATGACGATCGCCCCGGGCATCTTCGGCACGCCGATGTTGTTCACGATGCCCAAGGAAGTGCAGGACGCGCTCGCCGCGAGCGTGCCCTTCCCGAGCCGCTTGGGCACACCGGCCGACTACGCGAAGCTGGTGCACCAGATCGTCACCAACGACATGCTCAACGGCGAGGTGATTCGGCTGGACGGTGCGATCAGGATGGCGCCGAAGTAGTGCCGCCCGAGCCAGATCTGGCTTGGTCTTCGCAACACGCCGCCCCAAGCGGACGCTGCGGATCCGGCTCTGCCCGTCCGCCAGCGGCGCCCCCTTGAGGGGGAGCGCCGAAGGCGCTTCGGGGGTGGTCCACTCAGGTTTTGCGCTTCGCGTACAGCTCCCAAAGGCGCGCCATGTCGGCCGTGCCATCGGTGCCGCCCACGGTCTTCAACGTGGCTTGCGCCTTCGCGCTGTCGCCGGCCATCAGGTAGGCAATCGCCAGGTGCAGCTTGGCGTCATCTAGACGCTTCAGGCTCCCCTTGGCCAGGCCCTTTTGCATCATGGGCAATCCCTTCGCGGCCTGACCGGCGAATACCAGATCGAAACCCAAGTTCACCAAGGCGCCTCCGTCCTTTTCCGCCGCCGCCTGCTTTTCGGTTTCAGGGCGCGCCGCCACGGCTTCAAGAAGCCGCTTGTTGACCAGGTCACGCAGACGCTTGTGGCGCTCACCATCGGCGCCCTTGCCGAGCACACCGCCCGCGAAGCCCTTGTCGACGACTTGGCGAGCCTCATGCGGCAGGCCCGCCTGCAACGCCAATTGCGCCATCTCTGAATAGTCGTTCGCGGCGCTCAGGCTGCCGATGGCCATGCTCAGGCGGTAGGTGTCGAGCGTGAGCCTGTCCGAAAACCCGGGCTTGCGCTGCATGCGGTTCAGCAGGTCGAGCCAGTATTCCTTCTTCGGGTAGAACGTGACCAAACGCTCGAGCGCATAGACCGTCGTGTTCGCATCCTTCATCTGCGTGCCGGCGTTGAGCAGCAGGTTCAAACGCTCCTGCGGCGGCGCAATGCCGGCCTTTTCGGCCGCCTGGATTTCTGTCATCAGCTCGCGCGCCGCGCCTGCAAAGTCGCCGCTGAGGTACTGGCTTTGGATGAGGAAGGTGCGCATCGCCGCATTCGTTCCGCCTTCCTTGAAGTAGCGTTGATACCAGAGCATCGCCTTGGCGTAGTCCTTGGCGCGGTAGTAGGCCCCGGCCAAGGATTCGACCATGCGTATCTTCTC
>JANOLA010000003.1:0-2555 GCA_031419535.1 Burkholderiales bacterium
GTGGCCCACGAAGCCGGCGTGCAGCGGCTCGTGGCCCGAACCGCCACCGGAAATGAGCGCCACCTTCCCCGGCTGGGTGGTGCGCCGACGCACGAATTCGCGCCCTGCCCCCAGGGTCACGATGTCGGCGTGCGCGGCGGCAAAACCGTCCAGCGATTCGGCGAGCACGGTGTCGACATGGTTGATGAGTTTCTTCATGGTGGCTTCGTCGGTTGGGGGTAACGGCAGCGATTCGTTCATGGTCGCGCATCGGCAAGGTTGTCACAGATCGCGCAAACGATCAATGCGACAGAACGCGAACCCGGGTCCACGTGGCCGAGCGCGCGCTCACCGAGGAACGATGCGCGGCCGCGCGTCGCGTCCATGTTCGCGGTGGCCGTCGCGGCGTCCAGCGCGCATTGGCGCGCGCGTGCCACGACATCGCGGTGCGGCCCGCCGCCGGCGGCGGCCACCTCGGCCAGCATCGCCTGCAGCGGGTCGAGCACGTCGAGCAGCGTCTTCTGCCCCACCACGGCTTTGCCGAGTTTCGTCAGCGCGGCGATGCCCATCTGCAATGCACGCGCCAGGTCGGCCGGCCGGGGCTGCGCCGGCAGTTCCTTGGACAAGGTGACGAGCAGCGTGCCGAACACCGGCCCGGAGGAGCCGCCGATCGTCGACATGCACGTCATTCCCATCAGCTTGAGCACCTCGTTGAGGGGTTTGCCTTGCCATTCGGGCAGCTTGGCCTGGATCGCGAGCGCGCCGCGCTTCATGTTCAGGCCATGGTCGCCGTCGCCGATGGCCTGGTCGAGCTGCGTCAGCTCCTCGACATGGTCGATCAGCGTTTGTGTCGCGGCGCGGATCAGCGTGAAGTGGGGCATGACGGAAGTCTCCAGGGCGAATTCGATGCGGGCGGCGGTGCGGCGGCGAGGCGACGATTCGAACCGTCAACCGGCAATGCGCCGCCCGGTCGAGTCGAACCACAGCACCTGGCGCAGCTCGACGCGCACTTGCGCGCCGGGCGCCAGGGCGGCGTCGCTCGGCGCCGCGCTCACGAGTTCGTGCTCGGCGTCGGCGAGCGCCAGGTGCACCAGGCGCTGGTCGCTCAGGATTTCGATGCGCCGCACCTGAGCGCGCACGCTGCGTGCGGCAGGCGCGCCGTTCGCCCCCGGCATGTCTGCGGCGCCGACGTGCAAGTGCTCGGCACGCACCCCGGCAGTTGCCGCACGCTCGGGCGCAGGCCATTCGCGCAGCGCCGCGCGCGGCATCAGGTTGATGCGGGGCGACCCCAGGCGCGCGGCGACCGCGCTGCTTTGCGGGTTCTCGTAAACCTCACGCGGGCTGCCCACCTGCACCAGGTGTCCGGCATCCAGCACGCCGATGCGTGTGGCGAGCGTCAGCGCCTCGGTCTGGTCATGCGTCACGTAGAGCATCGTCGCGCCCAGGTCCTGCTGGATGCGTTTCAGTTCCAGGCGCAAATCGTTGCGCAGCTTCGCGTCGAGCGACGACAGCGGTTCATCCATCAGCGTGACCGCCGGGTCGCGCACCAGCGCGCGACCGATCGCGACGCGCTGCATCTGCCCGCCGGAGAGTTTGGTCGCGGGGCTTCCGAGCTTGTCGTCGATGCGCAGCAGCTTCGCCACCTCGTTGACCTTCGCGCGCACCTTGTCTTCGGACAGAGGCCGCATCGGCGAGCGCAGCGGAAATGCGAGGTTGTCGAACACGCTCAGGTGCGGGTACAGCGAATACTGCTGGAACACGAAGGTCACGTCGCGCAGCGCCGGGGCGTCGCCGGTCACGTCGTGGCCCGCGATGTGGACCCGCCCGGCGTCGGGCTTTTCCAGGCCGGCGACGAGGCGCAGCAGCGTCGTCTTGCCGGCGCCGCTGGGGCCGAGCAGGACGATGAATTCGCCGCTCGGAATGTCGAGCGACAGATCGGCAATCGCCTGCACCGCGCCGAAGCGCTTGTGCAAACCATCGATGCGCAGGTCAGCCATGCGCCGCCCCTTCACGGCGCGCGAGGGCGCGGCCGGACTGCGCGTCGAACAGCGACACGGCTTGTGCGTCGAAGGCGAGGCCGACATGGTCGCCGCGCTTGGCGGGAACGTTCACGCCGAGCTTGGCGCGCAGCGTCGAGCCGACCGCCGTGGTCATCGTGACGATCTGGCTGTGGCCCAGGTATTCCGTGCCCAACACCTCGGCGCGCAAGGCCGAGGCGTCGTCCAGGCGCACATGCTCGGGACGCACACCGCACAGCAGCGCACGTTCGGACACGCCCTGCACGAGCGGCGGCACGGCAATGGTTGCCGGACCCACCGTGATCGCGTTCGCGCCGGCCGCATAACTGCCCGCGAACGGAATGAAGTTCATCGACGGTGCGCCAATGAAGTCGGCCACGAACACCGACGCCGGCCGGTCGTACACGTCTTGCGGCGCGCCGAGCTGCTCGATCACACCGCGGTTCATGATCGCGATCGTGTCGGCCATCGCCATCGCTTCCACCTGGTCGTGCGTGACGTAGACCGTCGTCGCGTGGAGCCTGTCGTGCAGGCCGCGCAGTTCCGCGCACATCAGTT
>JANOLA010000004.1:0-2452 GCA_031419535.1 Burkholderiales bacterium
GCGGGAACGCCGAGCGCCGCGTTGAACTTGCTCGAGAGGTTCTGGAAGGCGATGAGTCCGGTCAGCTCGACGATCGCGTCGTCAGGGAAATGCCCGCGAAGAGCGCCGATGTGCACCTCATCGACTCGCGCCCCCGCAAGCGTCATGGCTTCGGCATAGTCGAGCGCCACCCGCTCGCGTTCGTCGAACAGGCGGCTGTCGCGCCAAGACGCCAGTGCTGCAAGCTTCTCGAGGCTGGCGCCGCGCCGCAGCAGCGTCGCCGAGTTGAGGTCGACGCAGAAGGCGCAGCCGTTGAGCTGCGAGACGCGGACTGTGACGAGCGAACGCAACGCCGGCTCGATCGGCGAGGAGCGGCGGTCGATCACGCCGTAGAGAGTGGCGACGCCGAGGAACAGTCTGGGCGACCGAGCCCACAGCAACGCCGCGTCCAGGACCTTGCCGTACTTGCGCCGTTGGTTCCAAAAGAACGGTTTCAGGTACCAGGGGCAGTCCTTCTCAGACCTCGGTTCGATACGCATTCGCGGCCTCGCGGGGATGTCGGCCGCCTTCATGGCGTCACCTCGTCGGCCAGCGTGACCACCGGATGGGTCACGAGGTAGCTGCGCGCATAGGCCAACTCTCCAGGCGCCTGCGCGTGCAGCGTGAACAGCGGCATGCCGCGCTCGACGTGATCGCCCAACTTCGCGTGCAGAACCAGACCGGCGCTCGGCACGCCGGGCGCGCCGGCGAGCTTGGCGACCCGCGCAAGGCGCCGGTTGTCGATAGCGCAAACATAGCCCGTGAACTCGGCCGTGACCGGCTCCCGCAGCGGGGCGACGCCGGGCTCGCGCAGCCCGCCTTGCGCTTCGCAGATCGCCTGGAACTTCGCCCAGGCCGCGCCGCTGTCGAGCAGACGCCACGCTTCGGACTGACCGGCGCCGGGACTGCTGTGGCCGCAGAACTCGAGCAATTCGCCGGCCAGCGCGAGCGCCCGCATGCGCAGGTCCACCGGCGCCGCGGCAGTGCCGCCCAGCACGGCCAGCACGTCATGCGCTTCGAGCGCGGGGCCCACGCCTGCCCCGACCGGTTGCGCGCCGCGCGTGCGCAGCACCCGAAGCCGCAACCCGTGCGCCGCGGCGACGTGCTCGAGCAAGGCCTGCAAGCGCTGTGCGTGCTCCTCGGTGCGCACCTTGGCGGTCGGACCGACCGGGATGTCGATCAGAGCGTGCGTCGCTCCGGCGGCGATCTTCTTCGACAACACGGAGGCGACGAGTTGGGCGTCGCTGTCCAGATCGAGCGGACGCTCGACGCGCACCAGTACATCGTCGGCCGGACTCAGCGTCAACGCGCCGCCCCAGACGAAGCAGCCGCCTTCGCGCTCGACGACGCGCCGCATCGCCGGCACGTCGAGATCGACGCGCGTCAGCGTCTCCATCACGTCGGCCGTGCCCGCGGGCGAGGTGATCGCACGCGACGAGGTCTTGGGCATCGTCAGCCCGGCTGCGGCAGCGATCGCCACGACGATCGGCGTCGTGCGATTCCCCGGCAGGCCACCGACGCAATGTTTGTCGGCGATCGGCGTGTGCCCCCAGGCGATGCGTTCGCCAACGTTAACCATTGCCCGCGTCAGTTCGATGGTTTCCTGCAGGTCCAAACGTCCGCCGGCGCAGGCGCTCAAGAAGGCCGCGATGTGCATGTCGGAGTAACGACCCGCCGCGACGTCGCCGACGATCGCGTCGAACGCTTGCGCGTCGAGCCGGTGGCCATGGATCTTCGAGCGCATCGCGCTCAGCGAATCGAGCGTCGGGGCGTGCGCCACGCTGACGCTATCGCCCGGCGCGGCGCGCAAGGCCTGCCATGCACCGATCGACACGCTGGCCTCGCCGGGAGCCAGCAGGTCGGTGTCCACGACGTTGAGCGTCGCGATGATGCGCCGCTCACGCAACGCCACTTCCAGGCGCGCCTGGGCTTTGAAGCCCTCGGCACGGCAGACATGGCAGTCGCGGCGCATGTAGATCACATGTTCCTGCTGGGTGTCGATGCCGAGCGGGCGCAGGCGTAAGGCCATTGCTTGCATCGCGTGAGGCCCGCGCAGGTCGATGCCTGAGGCGATCGGCGTCGCCATCACGCAATGTGGCGGGTCGAACGTGACGTGCCGAATCTTGGAAGGAAGCGGGGCGTCCGACTTGCGTAGTGCTCCCATTCGGCGCCGAAGGTCTTGGCTGCCTCGCGCTCCTCCGTCAAGGACAGGCGCACGTACATCGCGCACAGGATCGGGAACATCACGAGTGTCAGCACGGTCGGCCACTGCAGCAAGAAGCCGAACATGATGAGCACGAAGGCCGCGTACTGCGGGTGCCGAATCCGCGCGTAGGCACCAGTCTGCGCCAGCGTGCCTTCGCGCTGGCTTGCATACAGCACCGCCCAGGCGGAGGACAACAGCCAGAAGCCGCCACCGATGAAGGCGACGCTC
>JANOLA010000005.1:0-4069 GCA_031419535.1 Burkholderiales bacterium
GTTGTAGAGTCCGTGGTTGCCTGAATGCCCAGGTGGCGGAATTGGTAGACGCACTAGTTTCAGGTACTAGCGGGTAACTCCGTGGGGGTTCGAGTCCCTTCCTGGGCACCAAATGCTAAGGCCGCAGTATGCGGCCTTAGCGTTTTGTGCCCAGAGCAGAGCGCCTGCGCGCTCTGCGTGAAGGGACTCGAAAGGTCCGGCTTGCAAGCCGGACCGGGGTCGCGGAACGTGACCGAGTCCCGGCCACCGAAGGTGGCCTTCGCAAGCACGATGCGAAGCGAGGCGTGTGCAAAAGCCAACGCGAAGCGAGGCCCAGGAAGATGCGCCGCGAGACAGGCCACGAGGCTATCTCAAATCACAAACTTCTTCGCCAACCCCGCTGGCCGCAGCTCGTCGTACTCCTCGAACGGCTGGTGGATCCACGGACTCGTCGGCAGCAGCTCGACGTAGTAGTCGGGCGTGTAGCTCGACACACCCTTGGTCCAGATCACGGCGGAGCGCAATTCGCTGATCGACGGCATGCCGCGCAGGCGGTCGACGACGGCGCGCAACGTGATCCCCGAATCCGCCAGGTCGTCGACGAGCAGCACGCGCCCGGCGAGTTCGCCCTTGGGCAAGGTGATGTATTTCGCGAGGTCGAGCCGCCCCTGAATCGTGCCGGCCTCGGCGCGGTACGAACTCGTCGCCATGATTCCGAGTGGCTTGTCGAACACGCGCGACAGCACGTCGCCCGGCCGCATGCCGCCGCGCGCCAGGCACAGGATCTGGTCGAACTGCCAGCCCGAAGCATGGACCTTCAGCGCCAATCGTTCGATCAGCATGTGGTATTCGTCCCAGGAGACGTAGAGGTGTTTGCCGTCGTCGGTGAGCATTCCTGACTCCTGTTCGCTGTGCGTTGTTCAGCGCGGTTCAATGCTTGAAGGGGTGGCGCAACAGAATCGTTTCGTCGCGGTCCGGGCCGGTGGACACCATGTCGATGGGCGCGCCGATCAACTGCTGCACCCGCTCCAGGTAGCGCCGCGCGTTCAGCGGCAGGCGGTCCCACTGGGTCACGCCCTTGGTGCTTTCGCTCCAACCGGGGAAGGTGTCGTACACGGGACGGCAGAGCGCGATCTCGTCGGCGTCCAGCGGCAGGATGTCGAGCCGCTTGCCCGCCAGCTCGTAGCCGACACACACTTTGATTTCTTTCAGGCCGTCGAGCACGTCGAGCTTGGTGATGCACAGGCCCGACACGCCGTTGATGATGATCGCGCGCTTCAGCGCCGCCGCATCGAGCCAGCCGCAGCGCCGCGCGCGCCCGGTGACGGTGCCGAACTCCTGGCCGACGCTGGACAGGTGCTGGCCGACGCTGCCCGGCTCGTGCATCGGCAATTCGCTCGGGAACGGGCCGCTGCCCACACGCGTCGCGTAGGCCTTGGTGATGCCCAGAATGTGGTGCAGCAGGTTCGGCCCGACGCCCGAGCCGGCGGACGCGTTGCCGGCGACGCAGTTGCTCGACGTGACGAACGGGTAGGTGCCGTGGTCGATGTCGAGCAGGCTGCCCTGCGCCCCCTCGAACAACACGTTATCGCCGTTGCGGTGCGCGTGGTGCAGCAGGTAGCCCACGTCGGCCAGCATCGGGATCAGGGACTTGGCCGCGGCCATCGCGCCGTCGAAAACCGGCTGGAACTCGACCGCCTTGGCGCGCAGCAGCCCGGTGAGCGCGGCGTTGTGCAGTTCGAGCAGTTCACGGAGCTTGCGCTCAAAGCGCTCGGGGTGCTTCAGGTCTTGCATGCGCAGCGCGCGGCGCGCGACCTTGTCTTCATACGCCGGGCCGATGCCCTTGCCCGTGGTGCCTATTCTGCCGATGCCGCTGCTCTCGCGCAGCGCCTCGCGCGCCATGTCGAGCTGCACGTGAAACGGCAGGATCAGCGGGCACGATTCGCTGATGAACAGGCGCGAGCGCACTTCGACGCCGATGCCCTCTAACCGCCCAATCTCCGCGAGCAAATGCGCCGGGTCGTCGACGACGCCGTTGCCGATGTAGCACGCCACGCCCTCGCGCATGATCCCGGAAGGAATCAGCTGCAACGCCGTCTTCACGCCCTTGATGACCAGCGTGTGGCCGGCGTTGTGGCCGCCCTGGAAGCGCACCACGGCCTGGGCGTGGTCGGTCAACCAGTCGACGACCTTGCCCTTGCCTTCGTCGCCCCACTGGGTGCCGACGACGACGACGTTGTGCCCTTCTTTCGATCGATCTTCGCGCGCATTCATGTGCACCGGTTCCTGTTCCATCATGCTTGCGACCGCGCTGGCTCGTCTCGAAGCGAGCGCACGACCCATTGACCCCCCACCGCGACCAGTTCCCGGTCGCAATCGAATTCCTGGGCTTCGTGTTCGTGCCCAGGCAACATGCTCACCACTGTTTCGCCGCGCCCGCGCAGGTTGCGGATCGCCGTGCGCAACCCGGCGTCTTCACCCCAAGGCGCGCGGATCGCGGCTTGCGCCGTTGCCCGGCGCAAGCTCAGCCAACGTTTTCAGGTCCAGACTGAACCCGACCGCCGGGCGATTGCGCCCGAAGATCGCGCCGACCTCGTCGTAGCGCCCGCCGCGCAACAGCGCGTCGTTCGCGCCGCTGCGGTAGACCGCGAAACGCGCGCCGCTATAGTAGCCGTAGCCGCCCATGTCGGCCAGGTCGAAGCCGACACTGACGTCCGGATGCGTTTGCCGGATCTGGCTCGCGAGCCATTGCAGATCGCGCAGCGCCGCGTCGAGCAGCGGGTGCGCCGGCAGCGTGGCGCGCGCCTTGTGCAACACCGCTTCGTCACCATAGAGATCCACCAGCGCCAGCAACGCGGCGGCAACCGGCCCGCGCAGCCCGGCGCCGAGTTCGCGCAAGGTGGCGACGTCTTTCGCGGCCAGCGCGCCGGCCACCGCTTCGCGCCGCGCCGGGTCGTCCACGCCCTGCAGCACCGCGTTGACGGCGCGTGCGTCGGCGAGGTCCAGCGTCACGGAACGCACGGCTGCCGCGCCCAGACAATCGAGCGCGAGTTCCAGCACTTCGAGGTCGGCCTCGAGCCGCGCGTGGCCGTAGATTTCGGCGCCGAACTGCAAGGGTTCACGCGTTGCGTGCACGCCCACCGGCAGTGTGCGCAGCACCGGGCCGCAGTAACACAGCCGGGTCACGCCGCGGCGGTTCAGCAGGTGCGCGTCGATGCGTGCCACCTGCGGCGTGCTGTCGGCGCGCACGCCCAAAGTCCGGCCGCTGAGCTGGTCAACCAGCTTGAACGTCGTCAACTCGAGCTCGCGCCCGGTACCCGACAAGAGCGACTCGATGTGCTCGAGCAGCGGCGGTGCCACCAATTCGAAGCCGAAGCGCCGCGCCACACCGAGCAGCTCTGCGCGCAGTGTTTCGATGTGCCGAGCCTGCACCGGCAAGACATCGGCGATGTGCTCGGGCAACAGCCAAGCAGAAGACATGCGAAAGCGCGCGCGGAGTTAAAACGGAATTGTAGGGGCGCTCAGCGCCGCTGCGGCGGGGGGCGTGGCGTCAGCCGCACGTCAACCCCGCATCGGCGATGGCCTCATCCCCAGGCGAGCAGTGCGAGCAGCCCACCCCCGAGCAGACTCGCCAGGCCCATGAAGCGAATCTGCCCGTCGCTCATTTTCAAGGCGCGCTCGAACACGTTGCGCCACGCCGCCGGGCTGAACAGCGGCAACAGGCCTTCGGCCACCAGCATCAGCGCGAACGCGCCGAGCAGCGCGTCCCACAGGCTCGCGCCGCCCACCTCGGTCTACTTCTTCGCGCCCGCCGGGCCCGCCGTGCCGGCCGTACCGCGCAGTGCCTTGAAGAACTCGCTGCTGGTGTCGACGATCATGATGTCGGACTTGCTGCGAAAGCTCGCGCGATACGCCTCGAGGTTGCGATAGAAGTGCGCGAACTGCGGGTCGCGCCCGAAGGCCTCGGCGAAGATCGCGGAAGCCTTGGCGTCGCCGTCGCCCTTCACCTTCTGCGCGTCGCGGTACGCCTCGGCGATGATCACGTCGCGCTGGCGGTCGGCGTCGGCGCGCACTTTTTCGCCTTCGGCGC
>JANOLA010000006.1:0-23651 GCA_031419535.1 Burkholderiales bacterium
TGCGGCGTGGGCGCACGCGACCTGGTGGAGTGCCTGACGCTGCAATTGCGGCAGCTGCCGCGCAGCGAAGCGCAGACGATCGCCATCATCGTCTGCAAGCAGCACCTGGAGCTGCTGGCCAAGCGCGACACCAAGAAGTTGCTCGCCGCGACCGGCGCCGACGAGGACTTGCTCAAGCAAGCGCAGGCGCTCATCAAGACGCTCGAACCCAAACCCGGGCGCCCCTTCGCGAACGCCGAGAACCAGATCGTGATTCCCGACGTGTTCGTGCAGCGCGCTGGTCGCGGCTGGAAAGTGCTGCTCAACGCCGACGTGATGCCCAAACTGCGCATCAACGACATGTACGCGAACGCGATCCGCCAGCCGCGCGGCGCGCGCGGCGGTGCTGGGCTGAACGGCGCGGGCGCCGGGCTGAACACGCGGCTGCAGGAAGCGCGCTGGTTCATGAAGAACATCATGCAGCGCTTTGACACGATCCGGCGCGTCTCGCAGGCGATCGTCGAGCGCCAGAAAGGCTTCCTGACGCATGGCGCGATCGCGATGAAGCCGCTGGTGCTGCGCGAGATCGCCGACGAACTCGGCCTGCACGAGTCGACGATCTCGCGTGTGACGACGGCCAAGTACATGTCCACGCCGTTCGGCACCTTCGAGCTGAAGTACTTCTTCGGCTCGTCGCTGAACACCGAAGCGGGCGGCAACGCATCGAGCACCGCGGTGCGCGCGCTGATCAGGCAGCTCATCGACGCCGAAGATTCGGGCAAGCCGCTGTCGGACAGCCAGATCGCGCAGATGCTCGAAGAGCAGGGCATTCAGGTCGCGCGCCGCACCGTCGCGAAGTACCGCGAGGCGATGCGCATCGCGCCGGCCAACTTGCGGCGGGCGATGTAGTGGCCACAGGCACCGAAGCCAGCGCCATGAGCGCCCCCGCCCGGCCGTTCCGAAGGGGGCGCTCCGTCCCGCTCGGCGGGACCGCGCGAAGCGCGAGGGTGCACCAGTGAGCCCAGCCCCGCCGACTCTGCCCTTGTTTCTGCCCTGCGCGGCGGGCGTGGAAGGCCTGCTCGCCGAAGAAGTGCAGCGCCTGCTGCCGGCTTTGAGCGTGCGCAGCCAGCGCGGCGGCGTGTCGCTGCCGGGCGGTGTCGGTGAAGTGATGGCGCTGAATCTTGGCAGCCGGCTCGCCCAGCGCGTGCTGGTCCAGGTGGCGCAGGGCCCGTATTCCGACGAGACCGACTTGTACCGCCTGGCGCTCGGGGTCGAATGGGCAAACTGGATCACGCCGCGGCACACGCTGCGCGTTGACACCACCGCGCACCGCTGCCCCTTGAAGAGCCTGAACTTCGCCGCGCTGCGCATCAAGGACGCGGTGTGCGACCAGTTGCGCGAGGAAACCGGCGAGCGCCCGAACGTCGACACTTCGCGGCCCGACTTGCCGTTGCTGTTGCACCTGGACGAGCGCGAGGCCACGCTTTATGTCGACAGCTCTGGCGAGGCCCTCTTCAAGCGCGGCTGGCGTGAAGACGTCGGCGACGCGCCGCTGAAGGAAACGCTTGCCGCGGCGATGCTCGCCGCCGCCGGCTGGCGCGGCACCATTGATGCCGGCGGCGCGCTGCACGACCCCTGCTGCGGCTCGGGAACGATCGCGATCGAGGCCGCGCAAATCGCTTGCGGCATCGCGCCGGGGCTGAAGCGGCGTTTCGCGTTCCAGCAGCAGCTGCCGTTCTGCACGCCGGCGCAGCGTGCCGACTGGCAGCGCCGCCTGAGCGCGGCGCAGGCAGCGATGCATGCGAGCGCGGTGCCAGTCTTTGCCAGCGACGAGTCGTTTCTCATGGTCGACTTCGCCCGGCGCAACGCGCAGCGCGCCGGCGTGGAGAACGCCATCACGTTCAACGGCGGCGACGCGCTGGAGCGCCCGGCGCCGGAGCTGCCGCCCGACATGCCGGGCACCCTGATGTTGAACCCGCCGTACGGCGAGCGCATCGAGGCCCTGGGCAAGGCGGGAAGTTCGACGCGCGGCGCAACCTATGGCGCAGCCCTGGGCACGGGGCTTGGCGTGGAACATGGGGCGACACGCGCGGCAGCGCCCGGCGAAGACAACCGCAGTGCAGCGCCGGACTTCTTCGCGCGCCTGGCGAGCCACTGGAAGCGCGCCTACACCGCGCACCCTGCCGGTTGGACCGCCTACGTGCTGAGCCCCGACATGAAGCTGCCCGGTACGATGAGGCTGAAAGAATCGCGTCGGGTGCCCCTGTGGAACGGCCCGATCGAATGCCGGCTGTTCCGCTTCGACCTGATCGCAGGTTCAGCGCGCCAGCCGCGCGCCGCTGCCGGTGCATCGCCTGCATCGAACCCGCGACCCGAGCCCGACCGCGCATAGCCCGACCAAAGCCCGACCATGACCCGACCCCTGATCGCCCTGGACGCCGACGGCGTGCTGCTCGACTTTCACCTCGCCTATGCCAGCGCCTGGGAGCGCGCGTTCGGCGCCTACCCGCGCGAGCGCGACCCGCAGGCCTATTGGCCGATCGACCGCTGGGACGTCGAGCGCCTGGACGCGCAGCGGCGTGCCCGGTTTCGCGAACAGTTCGGCGAGCAGTTCTGGGCTACCTGCCCGGCGCTGCCCGGCGCAGTGCAGGCCTGCCATCGCCTGGTCGAGGCCGGCTTCGACCTCGTGTGCGTGTCGGCGCTCGAAGAAGAATTCGGCCCGGCACGCCTGCGCAACCTGCGCGCGCTCGACTTCCCGATCGAGCGCGTCATCGCCACCGGCAACGCCGAAGGCGAGCGCAGCCCGAAGGCGGATGCAATCGAGGCCCTGCAACCGCTGGCTTTCGTCGACGACTACCTGCCTTATCTGCGCGGCGTTCCCGCCCATGTGCACACGGCCTTGGTGCTGCGCGCGCCCAACGGTAGCCCGAACACGGGCGATCAAATGCACCTCGCCAAGTCGGTGCACCAGGACCTGGCCGAATTCACGCGCCATTGGTTGGCGGCGGCGCTTTCCGCCGAGTGACGTTCGGGCTGGTCTGCGTCGAGGCGGCGCGCCGCGCCTGACCACAGCGCTCCGGTCTACATCGCCTTGAACAGGTGCGCGTAAAGCCGGCTGACGCTGAGCTTTTCACCGCGGCCGCGCAGCGTGAGCGTGACCCGCCCGGTGTCCTCGCGTGTCGCGCTCTCGATGCAACGCGCCTGGACGACGAGGCCGCGGTTCACTTGCCAGAAGCGTTGTGCATCGAGTTGCGGCAGCAGTTCGCGCAGCGCTATTCGAACCAGGTGCTCGTGCTTCGCGGTGATGACGCGCAGGTACTTGTCGGCGGCTTCGAAAAAGACCACGTCGTCGATCGGCACCATGCGAACCGTCGCGCCGACACCGGCTTGCAGCACGTCGAGCTTCGGCACCGGTGACGTTGTGTGGGCTGGCGCCGCTGCTGCCAGGCCCGCGGAGCCGAGCAGCTCACGCAACTGCTCGACGCTTCGACTGAGCTGCGTTGGCGTGTGCGGGTCGCTGAGCTGCGCCAGGCGCTGGCGCAGGCGCTCGCAGCACAGCGCCAGGCGCTCACGCTGCACCGGTTTGAGCAGGTAGTCGACCGCCTGAGCTTCGAACGCCTGCACCGCGTACTGGTCGTAGGCGGTGATGAACACCAGCAGCGGAAACTGTGCGGCGTCCGCCCCCGGCTCGTCGGGCCAGTCCTCGGCCAGCGCCTGCGCCGCTTCGAGCCCGCTCAGCCCGGGCATGCGAATGTCGAAGAAGCAAATCGACGGCCGGCGCGCCAGGGCCTGCTGCACCGCTTGCGCGCCGTCGCCGACGCTCGCGACGATGCGCAGTTCAGGCCAGAGTTGTGCGAGTTCGGCCTGCAGAGCGCGCGCGAGCAGGGGTTCGTCTTCGGCGATGAGCGCGGTGGCGGTCATGGCGCCACCACATTTGAAGGCTCGAGGGGCAGCATGATACGCGCCAGCACGCCGCCTTCGGCGTCGGGTGCGGCTTGCAAGCTCAGCGCCGCGCGCTCGCCATACAACACATTCAGCCGCTCGCGCACCTGTTGCAGGCCGAACGATGTGCCGGCTGTCGACGTTGCTGCGTCGCCCGCGGCCGGCATGTTTGCGCTGCCCACCGGCCCGAGCCCGACACCGGTGTCGCGCACGCTGAGCCACAGCTGATCGCCGCTGCGCTCGGCGCGAACTTCGATGCGTCCGCCCTCGACCTTCGGCTCCAGGCCATGCTTGATCGCGTTCTCGATCAGCGGCTGCAGCAGCAGCGGCGGCACCGCGACTTCGCGCAGCTCGGCCGGCAGGGCCAAGCTACTGCGCAGGCGCTCGCCCATTCGCACCGACATCAACGCCAGGAAGTCGTCGACGCGCTCGAACTCGGCCGCCAAGGCATGCGCGTTGGCGCGCGATGCGCTCAGCGTGGCACGCAGGTAGGCGATGAGCCGATCCAGCATCGCCTGCGCGCGCGGCGGGTCGAGGCTGATCAGCACGCGCAGGTTCGCCAGCGTGTTGAACAGCATGTGCGGTTCGAGCTGCGATTGCAGCAGTGTCAGCTTGGCGAGCGTGGCGTCGCGCTCGCTCGCCGCGAGCTGGGTGCGCTGCAATTCGGCATGGCCGCGGCTGTGAAAGAAATAGATCGCGACGCTCGCGGCGAAGAGGGTGCCGAACAGGGTGACCGCCACGCGGCGCGGCGCGAATGTCCACTGTTCCCAGGTCGAGCAGCCGCAATACGCGTCGCCGATCAAGGTGCCGAGCGTGTATCCGCCGAGAACGCCGACGACGATGAGTCCGACCGTGCACGGCAGGCTGGGCCAGCCGGTGCGCGCGTTCGCACGCAGCAGCAGCCGCCCGCCGTCGATGATGAGCCAGATGCTCAGGCCGATCGCCTGCGAATAGACGAACTTGATGTCCATCGCCCCGGGCGACGCGAGCACATGCAGCACCCACAAGGCGCAGTTGAAGGCAAAGGCCTGCAAGAAGTGGCGCCCGAGGGTCGCCCTCACCTGGCTGAGGGTTTCGCCGGAAGATGAGGGCACGGCGGCGGAAGACACAGGGCAGGCCAACTGGATGCTTCGATTCTTCATTGTGCGATACCGAGGGTGCCGACGAAGCTTGACCTTCGTGGTCAAAACGGCCAGCTCGCCGCGAGCAAGCCGACCTGGCGCTGCGGCAGTAACGAGACCAGCGCGTCCGCGGGGCCGCCGTAAGTGCGCCATGCGGCATTGAGCCGAAGCCGTTCGCCTTGCCATTGCAAGGCGGCAGTGACGATGCCGCCACGGTCGGTGGGCGCGAGCAATGCGTCGAGCGACAGGACCCAGCGTTGTTCCTGCCAGGCCATGCGCGCAAACAGGTTGTTGCGGCGCAGATTGTTTGCGGCGAATGGCGAGGCCTGCCATGCCAGGTTGCCAGCGGCTGCGTTCAGCAAGGCCGGCGGCAGGCCCGGCTGGCCACCGAACGCGCTCAGCGCGGCGTTGCGGGCTCGCCAGAGGTCCCAGTCGCGGTTGCTGAGGAGGGTGGCGTCGTACCACCACTCGACGAGCAGGCTCTGCTGTTGCCGGCCGGTCCAACTGGCGCCGAGCAAGACCTGCGACGCGCCACCGCGTGTCGCTTGGCGCCACGGGTTGGCCGGTACCGGTGCGATGCCGGCGAGCGTGTCGAGTTGCCAAGCGTCGTGGCGCTGCATGATTCGCGCCGATGCGTGCAGTTCGAGTTCGTCGCTCGCAACCCAGGCGAGCGCGCCGCCGACGCTGGTGCGCGTGTGCTCGCCCCAGCGTGCGAAGCCGTGCCAGTCGGCGCTGCCGTCGCGAAAATACGCTCGGGCGGCGAGTGCGGGCTCGGCGCCGTTGCGCGCTGTGGCGCCGCTGTGATTCGAGTCGCCGGCGCGCTGTGGATTGACCCAGACCAGCGTCGCCGACGAGTCCGCGCCGAAGCGCTCGACCTCGAACAGCGGTCGGCCTTCCTGCGTCGTCGAGAGCAGGGTACGCCGCGCCTCTTGCTGCACCACGTCGTTCGGCCGAAACGCATAACCGACATCCCAGGCGATCACCTTCTTGCCGGCGCTGGCCTGCCAGGCACCGAAGTCGCCCGACACAAAGCCTTCATTCAGGCGCGCCCGCGTCGCGTGTCGCGCTGCTGCCGTGCCGCTGTCCGTGCCGCCGTCCGTGCGGTCAGCACCCAGCAAAACGTTGCCCGTGACCGACGCGCGCATGGCCTCGACCACCGGCGCACGCCAGGTGCCTTGCAGTTCCAGCTCGGCCGTGGTTGAACCGGCGGCCGGCGGCGCGATGCCCGGTACCACCGCATTCGCCGCGGCCAACGGCCCTTCGTCATTGCTGCGTCGCTCGTCGCGGCGCAAACGCAGCTCGCCACGGGCGGCGTCATCGCTGGCGCGGGCCGGCAGCGCCGCGAACGCAGCCAGCAGCAGCAGCGCGGCGTGGCGAAGCAGGCGCTGAAGCCACGCTCGCCCCGGCCACTGAATCGGCCGCTGCGGCCAATCGCAGCGAACCAGCCCCTCAGAATCGATCCACGAATTCAACCACTACTCCAGAGCCGGATTGCGCGCGAGGAACATCGGGTTCAGCCAGGCCTCGGGCACCGACTTGGCCTGGCGCGACACATAGCGAACCCGCGTTTCCTTGTGATGGCTCAAGCGGTCTTGCAGCACCATCTCGGTCACGGTGGTGGGCGCATCCGCCTTGTCGAACACGAAGCGCGCCTGTTTCGCGAGCTTGTCGGAGTGCACGTAGAGGTCCGCCGCGATGGGCTCGCTGCGCGCCTTGCCGATCCACAGCTCGATGCGCTGGTAACTCACGCCCTTGCTCGCGGCTTGCAAGCTCAGGTGCAGGCAGGGCTGCGCGCCGCATTTCTCTTCGCCGATCAATTGGCCGGTGTAGTCGTCGGACCAGCTCAGCGTGGCGATGTCGCCGGTGGACGCGTCGCCCAACAGTTTTTGCGACGCCGTGATGCGCAGCGCCCGCTGGCTGCCGGGCATCAGCAGCCAGAAGTCGTCGCCGAGCATCAACACCTTCTGGCCCTGCTCGGCGGGCGAGCGCATCAGCACCAGCGATTTGCGCTGCGCCTGCGCGAACACGGTGTAGCGGCGTTCCTTGTCGGTGGAGCCGTCGCGGTTCAGCACCTTGACCTCGGTTTCGACTTGCAGGTTGCCCGTGCCGCTGCGGTAGCGATCGGCCGCGGCGAGCAGCGCGGGGACGTCGGGCGCCGCGCACGCGATCGGTGACGCGCTCGCGCCGAGCAGCGCGATGGCGATGGTTGCGGCGTAGAGCAGCAGCGGAGCGCGTGAAGTTCGGATCGTCATGGCAGGCTCCTTCGTCGCTTCAAACATGGGCCAATGCGTCGACGATCGGCTTGGCCACGCTGCGCCGAGCAACCAGCGCGGCAGCGCACATCGTCAGCAGCAGGATCGCGCCGAGCGTCGCCCCGTAGAGCAGCGGGTCGATCGAGATCTGCAGCGGGTAGCCCGTGCTGCGCCCGGGCGGCGGCGGCATTTGCACCGGGAAGATCAGCAGGGCGACCGAGATTGCGAGCGCCCCCAGGCTGCCCAGCGCCGCGCCGACGCCGCCGAGCATCAGCCCTTCCAGTGCGAACGAGCGGATCAACTGCGCCGGCAAGGTGCCGAGCGCGCGCAGCGTGCCGATCTCGCGCGTGCGCTCGACGATCGCCATCGCTATCGCGTTGGCGACGACGAAGATCACGATCGCGCCGATGATCAGGCCGAGCGCGCCGAAGATGCGGTTGTAGAGCTCCTTCACGCTCTTGTAGAACAGCGCCTGGTCGAGCCAGGTCTGCACCGCGAGCCGCGGCAGCGCGGCGCCGATGCGCGCGCGCGCCGGCTGCGTGGCTTCCATGCGGTTCAGGAACACGCCGAAGCTGGTGATGCGCTGGGTGACAAGCAACTTTTGCGCGGTGCTGATGTCGGTGTACAGCAGGCGCTTGTCGACGTCGGCGATGCCGGTCGAGAACACGCCCTTGACGGTCACGTCGAGCGCGTTCAATGCGCCTTCCGTGGTGCTGACGAGCAGCGTCAGGCTGGCGCCCGGTGCGGCCCTCAGGCTGCGCGCCAGGCCGGCGCCGAGCATCACCTGGTTGCGCTCATTCGAGGCGAGCACGGCGCCCGCTTCGACGGTGAGGAACGGCCCCTTGACGGCGAATTCGGCGTCGGGGTCGATTCCCGCGGCCATCATCACGGTGGACTTGTCGCCGTTGCTGATGAGCCCGGTGAACTCGACGCGCGGCAGCACGTGGCGCACGGCGGGGTCGGCCAGCAGCTGGGTACGCAGCGCGGCCACGTCGTCCAGGCCGTTTTGCAGCGGCGTGTCTTCGTCGCGCTGGAAGTGTTCGGGCTTGGCGACAATCAGATGGCCGGTGGTGCGCGCCGAGATCTGCGCCAGGCCTTCGTAAGTGAACAGGGCAAAGCCCCCGGCGAGCAGGATCGCCGCGGTGCCGAGCGCGGCGATGCCGGCGGTGACGACGGAACGCCTGCGGTTGCGCAGTGTGTTCAGCCAGGCGAATTTGAGCCAGCGGGCGTTCATGCGGCAACTCCCTTGAGCAGATCCGGCTTTGCCGGGCTGCTCAAACCCCCTTGGGAGGCGGACGACGTATTCGTCAGCCTGGGGGCGCTGTCAATTGCACCGACGATGCGGCCATCGAGCATCGCCACGTTGCGATCGCAACTGCGCACCAGCCGCGGGTCGTGGCTGGCGATGAGAAATGCCGCACCTTGGGCCCGGCCGCATTCGCGCATCAGTGCCAGCACCTGATCGGCAGTGTGCGAATCCAGGCTGGCGGTGGGCTCGTCGGCGATCACGAGGGTTGGGTTTTTCACGAGCGCGCGGGCGATCGCGACACGCTGGCGCTGCCCGCCCGACAAGGCATCGGGCCGGTGCTTCGCGTGCTCGGACAGCCCCACCGCGCGCAGCATCTCGGCGACGCGCCGGGCACGCTCGGTGGCGGACACACCGGCCAGGAACAGCGGGTAGTCGACGTTGTCGGCCACCGTCATCACCGGCACCAGGTTGAAGCTCTGGAAAATGAAGCCAATCGCGTCGCGCCTCAGGTGCGTCGCCTGGGTTTCGTTGAGGCTGGAAACGCCGATGCCGAGAAAGCGCACTTCTCCGACATCGGGCCGGTCGATCAGGCCCGCCAGGTTCAGCAGCGTGCTCTTGCCGCTGCCAGACGGGCCGGTGAGGGCGAGCATCTCGCCCGGCATCACGAGCAGGTCCACCCCTTGCAGCGCGGGGACCCGATGCTGACCGAGGCGGTAGGTCTTGTGCACGCCGCGCAGCTCGAGCACCGCGGCTGCCGAGCCGGCTGCGCCGACCGGAGCCAGCCGGTTCACGAAGCGATCTCCTTCAACTTGGCTTGCGCACTCGAGGCTTGCGGCGCGCCGCTGCTCAGCACTTGCTGCAGCAGGCGGCGTGCGTCTTCCGGGCGCTTGTCGGCAACGGCTTCGCTGCCGGCACGCAGCCAGACGGCGCCGCGAAACGCCAGCGGTGCGCCGGCGAACAGCGGGCTGGCGAGCACCTCGTCGAGCAGCTTCATGCCGCGTGCGTGCCGGTTGAACATGCCGGGCAGGGCCACGAAGGTGCTGGCCGCGGTGAAACGTGTTTCCAGACTCGCCGACGTGCCGCGGTGCAGTGGCGCGTCATGCGCCGGTGTGAGCAGCGCCAATGCTTTGTCGAGCAGCGCCAGGCCGTCCTCCGCGAAAGTCATCTTCTTCCATGGCAAAAAAGTGGTGCGGGCGCGCATGGCCGTCGCTGCGCCGCTGTAGGCCAGCAGCACCGGGTCGCCCGGCGTCGCTGCGCTCAGTGCCGCAAAGCGGTCGGCGGCGACGTCGACCGATGCCTCGTTCCCGGACAGTCCGCGCTGGAATTCGCCGAACGCAGACTCGAATGACGCCGTGTCGGCGGCCCGTGCCGGAAGCTGGAGCGACCCAGCCAGCGCTGAGCCCAGAATGGCGATGCAGATCAGGCGCCGCTGGAGGCGCGGGCTTGGGTTCGAAAGAGTGTTCATGGATGCACCTAGTGGTTGAAAGGTGCACGCAGTGTGCAAAGCGGGGTCGCGGCGCGCCAGGGCAATGCGATGAAACGCCGTGCCGCGGCGCGAAGCGTCTCGTCGGCGGCGCCGGTGGCCGCTGCGGCGCCGCGACGCGCCGGCTCAGTCGTCTTCGCGGCGCGACATCACGGCTTCGATGTGGGCTTTGACACCGGCGGCGCTGCGCAACACGAACTCGGGGTCGAGCTCAGCCTGAGGCGCCACGGCGCGCGCCACTTCTTCGAGCGTGTCCGGGTCGGTCATCAGCGCGTTGGCCAGCGCCGAGAGCATGCAGATGTCGCGCCCCGCCACTTGCTGCGGCAGCTGGCGCGTGGCGCTGACGATCACGTGATAGCGCACGCAATTCACCGCCGTGGGCGCCAGGCCCCAGCTTTCGCAGAGAGCGGCGCCGAGTGCGTCGTGCCCGATGCCGAACTCTTGCTGTTCCAGCAACAGCAGCTCTTCATCGCTTTCGGCATTCTTCAGCAGCGCGCGGTAGCGGCCGCTCGCATGCCGAAACAACACCGCCTTGCCGCACTCCTCGAACAGCCCAGCCGAATGCGCGGCCCAATGGTCGAGCTTGAGTACCTGGCCGATGCGCCCCATCAACATCGCTCGAACACTGGCGCGCTGCCACAGCGGGTCGAGTTCGGGGGCGTGTGGAAACACCGCGCGCAACCCCATCGCGAAGGTGACCGAACTGATTTCGCGCGTGCCGAGGTAAGTGATCGCCTGCTGCACGCTTTGCACGCGCCCGGACAGGCCATAGAGCGCGGAATTGACAGTCTTCAGGACCGCCGAGGCCAGCGCCATGTCGCCACCGATCAACGCGCCCACGGCCTGCAGGTTCACGTTCTCGTCGCTGATCATCAGCGACAGTTTGACCAAAACGTCGGGCTGCGCCGGAATGTCGATCTTCAGCGAGCGCAGTTGGGGGTCGATGGGCATGGGGCTCGGTTAAGCGCGCGCGGTGGGGCCGATCTTAGGTCGGCGCCGCACCCGAGATCGGGTGCGCGACTGACGCACATCAACTCGCCGGCGCGGCAAACGTCACGCCGCCACCGGTTCCATCGGTTCGAGGCGTACGGCGACGCGAGCGCCGCCCGCCCGGGGCAGCACCGGCCGCGCAGGCAGACTACTTCAACGCATCGAGTCCGGCTTTCGCGACTTGCCCGTCTTGCTGCGACGTGACGCCGCTGACGCCGATGGCGCCGACGATCTTGCCGCCGACAACGATGGGCAGTCCGCCCTCGATCGGCGTTGCGCCGGGCAGTCCGAGCACGGCCACTCGCCCGCCGGCGATGGCATCCTCCAAGGCCTTGGTCGGGCGCCGGAACATGGCCGACGTGCGCGCCTTTTCGAGTGCGATGTTCGCGCTCGCGGTCTGCGTGTCGTCGAGCATCTCGTAGTAGATCAGCGTGCCGTGGTTGTCGACGACGGCAATCGCGACCGGCCAGCTGTTCTTCTTCGCTTCCACGACGGCGGCCGCGGCGATTTTCTTCGCGGTGTCGAGATTGACCTGCGTGCCATAACTCGGCACTTGCGCCGTGGCCAGCGCGGCGCAGGCGAGCCCTGCGACGAGCAGGGCGAGTCGGGCCATCAAGCGTTGGGGTTGCATCTTCTCTCCTTTTGTGTTGAGGTCGAACGCCAAGGGCACCGGGTCACGGCGCCCTTGGCGTTGCTCTCACTTTGTTTTTCGCTGGCGCGACCGACCTGCCGCGCGGCACTGCTGAACGTCTCCTCAGCCCCCGCCACCGCGAAGCACCTTGACAGTGCTTCGTGCGAGTGGGCCGAACTTTAGGCGCCGGTGTTTGGGCTTGGCACTGGGGCTTACCCCGTTGTGACCCGGTTGGAGCGCGCCGCGTGGCGCGGATCGGACACCGCGGCAGAGTCCGGCGCGGTGGCGTCTTGACCCGAGGTCAACGCAGACACGCGTGCCGCGGCGAGCGAAATCACGACCTCGGTGCCGCTGCCAGGTGCGCTCGACAAAGCAACGCTGCCGCCGTGGAGTTCGACGATGCGTTTCACGATCGCCAGGCCCAGGCCCTTGCCGCCTTCGCCGGTGGCGGGCGCGGCGGTGGCACGGCTTTGGTAAAAGCGGCCGAACAGGCGCGGCTGATCGGCGGCTGGAATGCCGGGGCCGGTGTCGCGCACGCTGAGTTCGACGCGACCGCCCACCTGCCGCGCGAGCAGTTCGATGCGCGCGCCGTCTTCGCAGAACTTCAGCGCGTTGTCTACCAGGTTGGCCACGGCGCGTTCGATCAGTTCAACGTCCACTGCGGCGAACGTCGCTTCAGGCGCGCCGGCGCCGGCGGGTTCGGTCGCGCCCGGCTGTGCCGACAGCGCGATGCCCTGCTGCGCGGCGCGCTGCGCGAAGCGCGCGCCGATGTCGTCAAGCAGCTCGCTGAGGTCGACGACCTGGGTGTTCAGCTTGAATTCGGGCTCGTCGAGTTTGGCCAGATCGCCCAGCGCCTGCACCAGGCGCGCCGCGTTGCGTGTGTTGCGCAACGCCACTTCGATCAGGCGCCGGTCGTCGCCGTGCGGGGCAGTGGTCTGCGGCAGCGCCGAGGCCCAGTGCGCTTGCAGCGTTTCAAGGCAGGCCACGGTGGCGGTCAACGGCGAACGCAGGTCGTGCGACAGGTTGCTCACGCCTTCGCGCCGAAAGTGGTCCAGGCGCTGCAGCGCTTGCCATTGTTTGCGAACAGTCGCGAGCATCATCTCGAAAGCGCTGGTGAGGCGCCCGAACTCGTCGGGCCGGCGTGCGTCGGCGCCGCCGCTGAGCACGGGGTTCAGCGCGTCCAGGTCGGCGCTCGCGCCGCGTTCCAAGCCGGTGAGCGAGATGCCGGCGACCGCGGCGGTCAGGCGTTGCAGCGGCCGCGTCACCGCGGCGATGATCGCGGCGGCCAGGCCCGTCATCACCGCGACGATCCCCAGGATCAGCCACAACACCGGGAACGCGAAGCTGCTGCGCAACACGCCCCAAGGCGAATCGGGCAAACCCTGGGGGCGGCTCACGAGGTAGAGATAACCCGAAGTCGGCTCGCCGCCGCGGATCGTGGCGCGGCGCAGTGGCCGCGCGGCGACCACGGTGTCGAGCGCCATGCGCTCCGGGTCGTCGCCCATCACATAGGGCATCGCCCCCGGGCCGCGCGGGTCGTGCGCGGCGGCCTTGACCGGCTCGAGGGCCACCTTGAACCCGGCCGACAGGTTCGCCTGGCCGGTGCTGGACAGAACGGTCCCAGTGGCGTCCAGCAAGTACAACTGGCTGTCCGGTTCGTACAGCATGACGCTGCGCATCCACGCGTTGAGTTCGTCGGGCTGGCGGTCCTGCAGTTCGAGCAACTCGACATTCGAGGCGATGCGGTCCAGGAACGCATGGGCTTGCCGGAACGTCGTCTCGCGCTCGAAGCGCTGGAATGCATAGAGCACGGCCACGACCACGAGCAGTGCCGTGATCAGCCCGGTAGCGACGATCGTCAGCGCCAGCTTGAAGCGAACCGTCATCGACGACTGGTCGTGCTCGGTCGGGCCTGGGCGGCAGATGACACGGCGAATGGCGCGCCATTCGCCGCGGCAAACCGCGGCATTGCGCCGCCCAGACGCCTGACCGTCACGGCGGCGCCTCGCGCATTTTGTAGCCCGCGCCGCGCACCGTCAGGATCACTTCCGGACGCATCGGGTCGGTCTCGATCTTGGCGCGCAGCCGATTGATGTGGGTCGTGACGGTGTGTTCGTAGCCATCGTGGGTGTAGCCCCACACGGCGTCGAGCAACTGGGCGCGCGAGAACACGTGGCCCGGGTGCGCCGCGAAGTGCAGCAGCAGGTCGAATTCGAGCGCCGTGAATTCCAGCCTCCGATCGGCCTTCTTCACCTGGCGCTTGACCGGCAGGATCTCGAACTCGCCGTTGCGCAGCCGCTGCACCGGGCCATTCGCCGCGGCTTGAACAGCGCTGTGGGCCGCGCGCAGCAGGTCGGCGCGGCGCAGCAAGGCCTTGACGCGGGCCAGCAGCTCGGCCAATGAAAACGGCTTGGTCAGGTAGTCATCGGCGCCGAGTTCCAGGCCGAGCACCCGGTCGAGCTCGGTTGACTTGGCGGTCAACATCAGAATCGGCGCCGCGTTGCCTTGGGCGCGCAGCGCCTTGCAGACTTCCAGGCCGTCTTTGCCGGGCATCATCAAGTCGAGGATCAGCAGGTCGCGCGGCGCGGCGAGCTGCTGCTGCAACGCCGCCAAGCCGTCGCCGACGGCACTCACGTCGTAGCCCGCGCCGCGCAGATTCAACTCCAGCAAGTCGCGAATGTCGGCCTGGTCTTCGGCCACGAGGATCGTCGCGGGCATGGAGCATTGTCGCGTGACGCGACGCCCTTCTTACGCAAATGTGATCTTCCTGTGAGCTTCGGTGAGGCCTGCGCGATCTGCGCCCGCGAGAGTTGCGCCATCGACTCACCGCACCAGGGCTCCTCATGAACGTCAGCACCGGCACCCACGCTCTCACCCCCGATCTCCCAGCCCGCCCACGGGCTCGCGGCCAAGGCTTCGCGCCGGGCGCGATGAGCAACGTCTCATGGATCGAGATGGTCGGCCACCGCGCTTACCTGGTTCGCTTCGCGCAGCGCAAGCTGCGCGATCAGTCCCTTGCCGAAGACGCCGTGCAAGACGTGTTCGAGGCGGTTTTGTCGGGCCGCGCCACGTTCGAGGGGCGCAGCGCTTTGCGTTCCTGGCTGACGGCGATCTTGAAGCACAAGATTGTCGACCTGCTGCGGCGCCAGGCGCGATTCGAATCGCTCGACGATGACGATCAGGGCGAGCACGCGGCGTTCGAGGTCGCCTGCCCGCAACCGCAGCCTGACGAAGTGGCCGAGCAGCGCATCCTGCTGGCTCGCGCGCTGGCTCGCATCGAGGCGCTGCCGGAGGGCTTGCGCGAGACGTTTCGCCTGCGCGTGCTCGAAGAACAGTCCACGGCATCGGTGTGCCGGTCGCTCGGCATCAGCGAAGACAACCTGTTCGTGCGCATGCATCGCGCCCGCAAGCACTTGCTCTCATAGGCTGGCTTCATGGCGCCAATGCGCGGGCAGGCCTCTGGCCACGGTCGCAACGATGCGCGCGCGGCTGCTCGCGGCCGCAGGGCGGTTCGGCGGCGCCACTGGTCCGCATGTCGCCGACCACCGTGAACTGCCCGAAAACAACACTTTGTACGCACTCCTGGCGGCGGCGCGGGCTCAATTCCCGTATATTCGCGACTCTGTGTATGGACGCCGCGCCTTCGCTTGAATGGTTCACGATGGGTAGAAGCTCCACATCTCTGGCTGGAATCTGAAAGGGCCTCTTCCCATGGGCAACAAACTCTACGTCGGCAACCTCGCGTACAGCATTCGCGACGAGGATCTGCAACAGGCGTTTGCACAGTACGGCACCGTGACCTCCGCGAAAGTCATGATGGACCGCGATACCGGCCGTTCCAAAGGGTTCGGCTTCGTCGAAATGGCGACGGACGCCGAGGCGCAGGCCGGAATCAACGGCATGAACGGTCAAGCACTTGAAGGCCGGGCCATCGTTGTGAACGAAGCTCGGCCGCGCGAAGAGCGCCCGGGTGGCTTTGGCGGCGGCGGCGGTGGCCGTTCCGGCGGCGGGGGTGGAGGCTACGGCGGGGGCGGCGGGGGTGGTCGCACCGGTGGCGGCGGCGGTGGTTATGGCGGTGGCGGTGGCGGTGGCCGCTCCGGTGGCGGCGGCGGCTACGGCGGGGGTGGCGGTGGCCGCTCCGGCGGTGGTGGCGGCAGCAGTGGTGGCCGTGGCGGCTACTGACCCGAGACCTTGATCGCCGAACGGGCTGCTCAGGCAGCCCGTTCGCATTTTGGAGCAGCCTTGCCTTCGCGCCGGCCGTGGCTAGCGCTTCACGGCTGCATGCCCACCGTACTTGCCGGCTTCATTCACCCTGGCGGTGTTTGCGCGGCCGGCCAGCGAGCAGACGGTCGAACAGCCCGTTTGGCAAGGCCCGCATCAGCTTGGCCACGACCCCCATTTGCCATGGGATCACGCGGTAGCTCACGCCCGATTCGATGGCGGCGAAAGCCTGCTGCGCGAACTTCTCGGCCGGCATCAAGAACGGCATGCTGTACCGATTGCCACGGGTCAAGGGGGTGTCGATGTAGCCCGGTGTGAGCGTGACGACTTTGACACCGCTGCCGTGCAATTCGCCGCGCAGGCTTTCGCAGTATGCGATTGCCCCGGCCTTGCTCGAACAATAGGCGCCGTGCCCGGGCAGCCCGCGGATGCCCGCCACGCTGGCCACGCCCACCAGCCGCCCCGAGCCGCGCTGGCACATCGCTGCGATGAATGGCTGAAACGTCGCCGCCAGGCCGAGCACGTTGGTCTCGAGCGTGGTTCGCATGACCTCCAGATCTGCGAACACCGAGCTGTCCATGCCGATGCTGACGCCGGCGTTGCCGATCGCGACGTCGGGCACGCCCTGGCGCTTCAGGCAATCTTGCGCAATCGCCTGAAGCGCGTGCACATCGCCAACGTCGGCGGCGTAGCCGACGCATTCCGTGCTCGCCGCTTGGGCTTTCAACCACTGCTCGATGGGCTCGACTCGGCGCGCAACCAGAGCGAGCCGATAGCCGGCGCGCAGAAAACGGGCGGCCAGGGCCTGGCCGATTCCGCTCGACGCGCCGGTGATGAAGACCAATGGTGCGGGCATGGGCGAAGCGTCGGAGGTGATGGCTGTACGAAAGAGGACGGGGTGCGCAGCAGGCCTCAGGGCTTCGCGCTCGGCGCCGTGCTGCCTACCGGGTCGAAAACCGCGCGAACCCGGCCCTTGAGCTCGACCACCCGGGTCAGATGGTCATAGACAACTGCGTCGGCGCGGAACTCGCTCGCACCGCGATTGACGGTCACCGGAAGGTGGGAGCGAATCCTTTCGGTGGCCTGGAAAAAGTGCAGAAACTCGGACCGAAACTGGAGTTGCGGACCACCGCCAACACCGCTCAGGCGGATCACCTCGGCCTGGCCGAGCAGTTGAATTTCGCTGGCGTCGGCGTTGGACAGCGCTCGGTTGGCCGTGGCGGTGAGCGCCTGCCCATCGCGGCCAATGGCGTGCACCCGGACATCGTCGATTTCAAGGGTGTTGGTCTTGGGGTAGTGGTGCAAGCGCCGGCCTTCGATCCGCACGCGCAGCGAACCGTCGGGTGCGAAGCGCTGCACGACGAAATTGCCCATCTCGTAGTCGGGCTCGTTGCTCGGCGGCGCGCCGGCGCGGGCGACGTCGGGAACCGGAGTGTTCTTCACCAGCCACCAGGTTCCCAGGACGAGCATCGCCATCAACAGCAGCGGCAGGTAGGTCGACGCCGTGTCCAGCACGCGCACCCGCCACGGCAAAACCAGGGCACGGCCCGGCGCTGCGGCGTCGAGTGCCGCTGGCGCCGGGCTCACTGCTGCCCCTTTGCCGAAGCGTCCAGTGTGTGCAGCGGCTCGCTCAGCAACTGCACATAGCGACCACTGGCGATCAGCAACAGATCGCAGCACTCGCGTGCCGCGCCATGGCCGGCGCTGGCCTGCGTGATGTGAGTGCACACGGCGCGGACTTCGGCGTGGGCGCCCGGTGGCGCGCACGAAAACGCCGCCCGCGTCAGCAGCGGAAGGTCGGGCCAGTCGTCTCCCATCGCCGCAGCCTGGGACCATGACAGGTTCAAGGTCGCCAGCAACTGCTGCGCCGCGCCCAGCTTGTCTTGCGCACCGTACCTGGCGTGCACGATGCCGAGATCGGCGATGCGTGCACGCAGCGCCGCCGAGTCGCGGCCGCTGATGATGATGGGCTCGATGCCGGCGCGCGCGAGCAATTTCAGGCCATGTCCGTCGAGCGTTGAAAACGCCTTGAACTCTTCGCCGTGCTCGCTGAGGTAGATACGGCCGTCGGTCAGCACGCCGTCGACGTCGAAGATCGCGGCGCGAATCGACTGCGCTCGCAGCAGCAGCTCGGGCGCGAAACTGAGCGCGGGAACACGCATCAGATCACCTTGGCGCGCATCAGGTCGTTCGAATTGAGGGCACCCACCAGCGCCCCCTGCGAATCGACCACCAGCACGCTGGTGATGCGGTGCTGCTCCATGATCGCGGCAGCCTCCACCGCCAGCGCGTCGGCACGAACCAGCTTGGGAGCCGGGTGCATCACCTGGTGCGCGTGCAAGGGCCGCAGGTCGGCGCCGCGTTCGATCAAGCGGCGCAAGTCGCCGTCGGTGAAGATGCCGCGCACCTGTTGCTTGGCATCGACGATCGCGGTGAAGCCCAGGCCCTTACCGGTCATCTCGCGCAACATCGCGGTGAAGGTGCTGTCGGGTCCGACGCGCGGCACCTGGTCGCCGCTGCGCATCAGGTCGCGCACGTGGATCAGCAGCTTGCGCCCGAGGGCGCCTCCGGGATGCGATCGCGCGAAGTCGTCTTCGCGAAAACCGCGTGCGTCGAGAATGGCGACGGCGAGCGCGTCGCCGAGCGCCATCTGCGCCGTGGTGCTGGCCGTCGGCGCGAGGTTCATCGGACAGGCTTCCTGGTCGACGGCGCTCGAAATCACACAGTCGGCATGCTGTGCGAGCTGGCTGTCGAGCCGCCCCGTCATCAGCACGAGCACGACACCGAGCCGTTTGAGCGCGGGAATGACCGCCGCCAACTCGTCGCTCTCGCCGGAATTCGAGATCGCCAGCACCACGTCGCCGTGGGTCACCATGCCCAAGTCGCCGTGGCTGGCTTCGGCCGGGTGCACAAACATCGCGGGGGTGCCAGTCGACGCGAGCGTTGCTGCGATCTTGCGCCCGACGTGGCCACTCTTGCCCATGCCCATCACGACCACGCGGCCACGGCATTCGAGCATGGCCTGGGCCGCGCGCGCGAAACTCTCGCCCTGCCGCGCCGCCAACCCGAGCAAGGCCTTGGCCTCGATCTCGAAGGTTTCGCGCGCCAATTGCAAGGCGCGCTGCGCGCTGAAGGCGGGTTTCGATTCGGCTTCGGCCTGCACAGTGTGCGCTCGCGCGCACGAGCGTCCATTACGATGGCGCGATTCTAGGCGGTCACCGCGCGGCGCCTCGGCGAAGACCTCCGCGACTCAGTCACCGGGAAGTGAATGGCCAGCACGCTCGAATTGATTCTGTTGTACCTCGTCGCCGCAGTGGCCGGCGTCGTCGTGTGCCGGCTCGCACGCTTGCCGCCGATGCTCGGCTATCTCGTGGTGGGAGTCGTCATCGGTCCGAATGCATTGGCGTTGGCCAAGGACTCAGCCGGCGTTCGCACGCTCGCCGAATTCGGCGTTGTGCTGCTGATGTTCGTGATCGGGCTCGAATTCAACCTGGCGAAGTTGAAGAGCATGCGCAGCCTGGTGTTCGGCCTGGGCCTGGCGCAAGTGGGGTTCACCGTCATCGGTACCGTGGTCGGGCATTTCCTGCTCGGCTGGGTTTTTTCGTTCACCGATCGCCCCTGGCAGCTTTCGTGGCAAGGCGCGATCGTGCTCGCCGGTGCGATGGCAATGTCGAGCACGGCGATCGTGGGAAAGCTGATGGCCGAGCGCCTCGAGCTCGAGAGCGAGCACGGCCGGCGCGTCATGGGCACCTTGCTGTTCCAGGATCTGGCGGTCGTGCCCTTGCTCGTGCTGATCCCCGCGCTGAACTCGAGCGCCGCGGATCTGGCCGGTGCCCTGACCTGGGCCACCTTGAAGGCGGCCGCGCTGCTCACGCTGCTCCTGGTGGGCGGGCAGCGCGTGATGCGCTGGTGGCTCACGCTGGTGGCGCGGCGCAAGAGCGAAGAGCTGTTCATCCTGAACCTGTTGCTGGTGACCTTGGGTCTGGCCTGGCTCACTGAACAGGCCGGGCTATCGCTCGCGCTCGGCGCGTTCCTCGCGGGCATGTTGATCGCCGAAACGGAATACAAACACCAGGTCGAAACCGACATTCGGCCGTTTCACGACGTGTTGCTGGGCCTGTTTTTCATCACGATCGGCATGAAGCTGGACTGGCACGCGGTGTTCGACCAGTGGTTGCTCGTGCTGCTGCTGACGCTCGCGCCGGTGCTGGCGAAGTTTCTGCTGGTCGCGCTGTTGGCGAAACTTTTCGGCGCGGCGCCCGGCGTGGCGCTGCGCACCGGTTTGTACCTGGCGCAGGCCGGGGAATTCGGCTTTGTGCTGCTGACGCTCGGCGCCGATCACGAACTCATCGAGCCGATGTGGCTGAGCCCCGTGCTCGCGAGCATGGTGCTGAGCATGCTGGCCACGCCGCTGCTGATCCTGTACAGCAACCGCATCGTGATGCGACTCAGCGCGAGCGACTGGTTGATGCAGTCGGTGGCGATGACGACGATTGCCAGGCGCGCCATCAACGCCGAAGCGCACGTGATCATCGCGGGCTACGGCCGCAGCGGGCAGAACCTGGCCCGCTTGCTGGAGGGTGAAGGCATCGCTTACATGGCGCTCGACCTCGACCCAGACCGCGTTCGGCAAGCGGCGGCCGCCGGCCAAAGCGTCGTGTTCGGCGACGCGGCGCGCCTGCAAAGCCTGATGGCGGCCGGCCTGGCGCGCGCCAGCGCCGTCGTCGTGAGTTATCACGACACGCCCTCCGCATTGAGGATCCTGGGCCTCGTGCAGTCGCACGCACCCAAGGTGCCGGTGGTGGTGCGCACGCTCGACGACAGCGACATCGAACGCCTGCGTGCCGCGGGCGCGACGGAAGTGGTTCCCGAGGCAATCGAGGGTTCTCTGATGCTCGCCAGCCATGCACTCGCTCTGGTCGGGGTGCCGATGCGACGCGTGATCCGGGTCGTGCAAGACCAGCGTGACGCTCGCTACGGGCTGCTGCGAGGCTACTTCCACGGGGCCGACGACGACACCGTCGACGAGTTGCGGCACGCGCGCTTGCTGTCGGTAACCCTGCCCACGGCTGCGCGCTGCATCGGCCAGACACTGGCCGACCAGGCGTTGCACGCCGTGGGTGTCAGCGCGGTGTCGCTGCGCCGCGCGGCGGGTGCGGTGACCAAGCCCGACGGCGCCACCGTGCTTTCAGCCGGTGACACCTTGGTGCTCTCGGGGCTGCCAGAGCCGTTGGCGCTGGCCGAGCAAAAGCTGCTGGGCCGAGGCTGAGACGGCAATCCTTCGCCGGCTCATGAGGAAACGCACGGCCGCCCGAAGTTTCCTCATTTCCAAGGGCCACGTAGGGGCCCCTTCGTGGCCCTTGGGGCGGACGACGACGTCGTCGGCCTGGGGGCGCTCTCAGGCGAACGAAATCTTTCGCGTCTGGTTCGCCCGCACCCGCGTCAACATCACGGCACCTGCGGCCCGCACCAGCTCGAACGCCAACGCGGGCGCGCGTTGCGCAAGCTCTTCCAGGCGCGGCCCACGCAAGGCCCAGACGATGCAAGGCGTCATCGCCTCGACGCTGGCCATGCGCGGAAAGTCGCCGAACAAGCCGGCCTCGCCGACCACAGCGCCTGGGCGAAGGATCGCGAGCTTGTTGCCCGCCGCACCCGCGCCGCTGACGAACACCTGCAGCGAGCCCTGACCGAGGAAATACATCGAGTGCTCGGTATCGCCTTGTTTGATCAGCAGGTCGCCGGCGCGGATGTCGTGCGGCGTCAGAAATGGAGCCACGCCGCGCCATTGTTCGGGCGTCAAGCGGGGCCGGAATGCGTCCTCGGTGTTGAGCGATTGCACGGCCCTGACCAGTTCGTTCACGTCCATCATTGGATTCATTCGTTGCCGAGGGTCACTGAGTTGCTATGGAAGCTCGCAATTATCGGTCTGTGCTGTCGCGATCGCAACGCTTTGTCAAGTGGACAGGCCTGGCTTGGGTGGCAGCGGGCGGCAAGTTGTCACGACCGGCGGGGATGCTCACTTGCCAATGCAGAAGCGGCTGAAGATCTGCCCGAGCAGGTCTTCCGTTGAAAACGCCCCGGTGATTTCTTCCAGCGCGCGGTGCGCCAGGCGCAGTTCTTCCGCCAGCAACTCCAGCGCCGCATGCTGGCCGACAGCGTGCGCTGCGGCGTTCGCGACATGCGTGGCTGCGAGGCGCAGGGCATGCACATGTCGCGCACGGGCGATGAAGACGCCTTCGGGCAACCGCTGCCAACCCGCGGATTCGAGCACGGCCTGGCGCACCGGCTCGAGCCCTTGTCCCAACAGCGCTGAGACGGCCAGGCCTTGGATTTCGCCGCCATCGGCCCGAGCATCCGCCTTGTTGTAGACGTGCAGCAGCTTCGCTCCGGCCGCCACAACGGGACTCAGCTGCTGGGCAAGCGCGCTTTCCGCGTGGGCATACTCGGCGCTCGAGACGCGCGTGAGATCGTGCAGGAACAGCACCAGATCGGCGTTGCGGATTTCTCCCCATGACCGAGCAATGCCGATTTGCTCGACTTCATCGTTCGATTCGCGCAGACCCGCAGTGTCGATCACATGGATGGGAACGCCTTCAATCTGGATGGTGGCGCTCACCTTGTCGCGCGTTGTGCCTGGCACCGGTGTGACGATCGCGAGCTCCGCGCCCGCCAAGGCGTTGAGCAACGAGCTCTTGCCCACGTTGGGTTGCCCTGCGAGGACGACTCGCACGCCATCGCGCAACAACATGCCGTGGCGCGCGCGCAGCAAGACGTCGTCAAGCTGCGCGGCAATGCTTTGCAGGCGGTGGCTCGCGCCGGCGGACTCGAGGAAGTCGATTTCCTCGTCCGGGAAATCGAGTGTCGATTCAACCAAGGCACGCAGCTCGATGAGCTGTGAGGCGATGGCGTCCACTTGCGCGGAGAACACTCCGCTCAGCGATTGCGTGGCGCTGCGCGCGGCGGCTTCGGTGCTGGCGTCGATCAGGTCGCTCACGGCCTCGGCCTGTGCCAAGTCGATCTTGCCGTTCAGGAACGCGCGTTGCGTGAACTCGCCCGGCTGCGCCAAGCGCGCGCCGAGGTCGGTGCCTGCCTCCAGGCAGCGTGCCAAAAGCATTTGAAGCACTACCGGCCCGCCATGGGCATGGAGTTCCAGCACGTCCTCCCCCGTGAAGGAGTTTGGAGCGGGGAAGAAGAGGGCGAGGCCCTTGTCGATGGCCAGGCCACCACGGTCAAGGAATGGGAGGTAGCTTGCGCGGCGAGCCTCGAGCTGACCGCCGCAAACGGCGGCCAGCAGCGGCGCCAGGCGTGGCCCCGAAATGCGCACGATGCCCACGGCGCCGCGCCCGGAGGCGGTCGCCACCGCGACGATCGCGTCATGCAACCGAGGCAACATCGAGGCAACTTTCTCGCCGCGTCTCTTCAGCGGGGGCAACTCGGCCCCGCACATCGCAGGTCACTTGCCCAAGACGCCCAGCTGCTTGTTGATCAGGTACTGCTGGGCGATCGACAGGATGTTGTTCGTCAGCCAGTACAACACCAGACCGGCGGGGAACACGAAGAACATGGCGGAAAACACCAGCGGCATGATCCACATCATCTTGGCCTGGATGGGATCGGGTGGCGTTGGGTTCAACCAGGTCTGAAACATCGTGGTCGCGGTCATCAGCAGCGGCAGGATGAAATATGGGTCCGCGGCCGAGAGGTCGCCGATCCAGGCGATCCAGGGCGCATTGCGCATTTCCACGCTCGACAGCAAGACCCAATACAAGGCGATGAAGAACGG
>JANOLA010000007.1:0-7475 GCA_031419535.1 Burkholderiales bacterium
TTCTTGTTCGGCTTGACGTAGCCCTCTTTGAGCACCGTCTTCGCGTGCACCGACAGCGCGCGCAGCGGGCCCGGCATGTCCTCTAGCGAGATCATCTTCATCGTCTTCTTCACGACGTCGACGTAGTCCTCAGGCAGTGCCTTGCTGTCGGTTCGCGGGTAGGTCAGCACCTTGTGCTTTTCGTAGAGCGCCTGCGCGATCGACAGCGTCGTCTTCGCCGAGAAACCGAGGCGCGAATTGGCTTCGCGCTGCAAGGTCGTCAGGTCGTACAGACCCGGCGCGTTTTGCGTGCTGGGCTTGGCCTCTTCGGTCACGCTTGCCGCCTGGCCACGCACCGCATCGGCGATCGCTAACGCGTCCTTGGCGTTCCACAGCCGGTCCGCGCGAAGCTCCGGATCGGGGGCCACGCCCGGCGGGGCCCCCTCCCCGCCTTGGTTTTTCTTCCACTTCGGGTCGAACCACTTGCCTTCGTACACGCCCGCCTGCGCCGCGAACGTGGCCTTGATTTCCCAATAGTCGCGCGCGACGTGCTTGCGAATCTTCTCTTCGCGCTCGACCATGATCGACAGCGTGGGCGTCTGCACGCGCCCGACGGTGGTGAGGAAGAAGCCGCCGTCGCGCGAGTTGAACGCCGTCATCGCGCGCGTGCCGTTGATGCCCACCAGCCAGTCGGCCTCGGAGCGGCTGCGCGCGGCTTCGGCCAGGCCGAGCAGCTCTTTGTCGCTGCGCAGGTTCTCGAAGCCTTCGCGAATCGCCGCCGGCGTCATGCTCTGCAGCCAGAGCCGCTTCACCGGGTGTTTGCTCTTGCTGTGCTGCTGGATCAGGCGAAAGATCAGCTCGCCCTCGCGGCCCGCGTCGCAGGCGTTGATGAGCGCGCTCACGTCCTTGCGCTTGACGAGCTTGACGATCGCGTTCAGGCGCGACTTGCTCTTGTCGATCGGGTTCAGATCGAAGTGCGGCGGGATCACCGGCAGGTGCGCGAAGCTCCACTTGCCGCGTTTCACTTCATACGCTTCGGGCGCCTTGATCTCCAGCAGGTGGCCCACCGCCGAGGTCACGACGAAACCCTCGCTCTCGAAGTACTCGTCGTGCTTTTCGAACTTGCCCGCCGTGGGCGTGAGTGCGCGCACGATGTCTTGGGCGACCGAGGGCTTCTCGGCAATGATCAACGACTTGGTCATGGTTAGCGGCTTGCCTTCAATACAATCCGTGCCTCGCGCGCGCTCACGCACGCGCCTGCACACCTGTGCGCACGCACGCGCGCACCCATGAAATCAATGTACCTAAAAAACTTTCCATGATTCAAGCCACCCCGTCCAAACCGAAAAAGCGCGACAAGCAAGCCAAATCCACTCCGAGTATGGCCCGGCCCGCAAAGACGGCGAACGGCAGCGCGAGCCACGCCGGCCGGCGCATCCAGGTGCGGCGCTCGGGGGTGCACGGCAAGGGCGTGTACGCCGTGGCGCCGCTGGCAAGGGGCGAGACACTCATCGAATACAAGGGCCAAGTCATCACCTGGAAAGAGGCGCTGCGGCGCCATCCGCACGACCCGAGCGACCCGAACCATACGTTTTACTTCCACATCGACGACGCCCATGTGATCGATGCTGCGTTTGATGGCAATTCAGCACGCTGGATCAACCATGCGTGCACGCCCAACTGCGAAGCCGACGAGGTGGCAGGGCGTGTCTTCGTCAAGACGCTGCGCGCGATTCGCCCCGGCGAAGAACTGTTCTACGACTACGGCCTGGTGCTCGACGAACGCCAGACGCCGAAGTTGAAGAAGCAGTTCGAATGCCGCTGCGGCACGCGTGCGTGTCGCGGCACGATGCTCGCGCCGAAGCGTCGCAAGGCGGCCTGAATGCGCGCGCGATGACGCCTGCCGCAACCCGCATCGACTGGCGCGCCGACACATTGCGCGCGAGCCTCGACGCCGTGTTGCCGGGCATCGGCGTGCAGGTGCTGGAGCATTGCGATTCGACCAATACGCGCCTGCTCGATGATTGCCGCGTGACTGCCGGCCAGCAGCTCGAGCCGAGGTTGCTCGTCGCCGAACAGCAGACTCACGGCCGCGGCCGGCAGGGGCGCGCCTGGGTCGCGCAGCGTGGCGCGTCGTTGACGTTTTCGCTGGCCTTGGCGCTGCATCGCGACGATGTCTCGGGCTTGTCGCTCGCGGTCGGTGTGGCGCTCGCCGATGCGCTTGACGAACATGCGCTCGATGACTGTCGTCGCGTCGGCGCGCCGCGTCTCATGCTGAAGTGGCCGAACGATTTGTGGCTGCTCGATGCGCCACACCCAACCGATTCCGCCGATCCGGTGCCTTCACCCGGGCGCAAGCTGGGTGGCGTGCTGATCGAAAGCGTCAGCCGCGGTGCGCAACGATGGCTCGTGATCGGCATCGGCTTGAACGTGCTGCCGCTCGCTGTGAACGACGCGAGCAGCGGCGTCGCAACGCTGCGAGAAATGGATGCGGCAGCGAGCGCGCCACGGGCGCTGCATAGTCTCGCTATACCGCTCGCGCTGGCGCTGCGCCAATTCGAAGCCGAAGGCTTCGCCGCATTCGAAGCGCGCTATCGGATGCGCGACCTGCTGTTCGGCCGCGACGTGATCGCCGGCACGCTGAGCGGCAGCGCGCGAGGCGTGGCGTGCAACGGCGCGCTGCTCGTGCACTGTGGCTCGGGCGCGCAGCAACGCACGCACGCCATCGTCTCGGGTGAGGTGAGCGTGCGCATCCAACCGCGCCAAGACGCCGCCCACCCCCCTCAGGGGGCGGCGGCGCTGCCCGCGCCTGGGGGCGCTGACTCCCCTCGGGGGGCGGTGGCGGCAGCGCCGACGCCTGGGGGCGCCACTATCCAGACAGCGGCCAGGCCGCTCGCTCCATGCTGAGGCTGCTGGTCGTCGTTCTCGCGCTCGCCAACGCCGTGTTTCTGGCGTGGAGCCTGGGCTGGCTCGACGATCTGACAGGCGTGCGCGCGCGCGGCGAACGCGAGCCCGAGCGCCTGGCGCGCCAGGTGCGGCCGGAGTCGATCCGAATCCTGCCGCCGGGCAGCGTGCGCGCCGCCGCGCCGGCCCCCGCGTCGGTGCCGGCTCCGCCCTCGCCGGCACCCGCGGCGACACCGGCACAGCCGGCGCCGGCCGCGACGACCACGCCACTGCCCGTCACCGCCGAAGCAGCGCCCTTGCCGGCCTGCCTCGAAGCTGGCCCGTTCAGCACGGCGCAGATCGGCCCGGCACAGGCGCTGCTACAGATCAACTTGCCGAGCGGCAGTTGGGCGCAGGTGAAGACCGATCGCCCCTCGCTGTGGGTGGTCTACATGGGCAAGTTCAACGACGCCGACACGATGGCCAAGCGCCAGGACGAACTGCGCCGATTGAAAGTCGAATACGACGAACTGCGCGCGCCGAACGAGCTGGCGCCGGGACTGTCACTTGGCCGTTTCGAGGTTCGCGGCAACGCGAACAGCCTGCTCGATCAGCTCACCAAGCGCGGCGTGCGCAACGCGCGCGTCGTCGAATCGACGCTGGCCGCGAGCAGCCACATGTTGCGCATCGAGAAGCCCAACGCCGCGGTGATGGCGCAACTCGCGGCGCTGCCGGGCGACGCGCTGGGCAAGGGTTTCGCGCCCTGCGCCAAGCCTTGAGCGGGAACGCTTCAGCGGCGTCGCGCGAGCGCGAGCACCGCGGCTGACAACAGCGCGAGCCACGCGCCGCCCAGTGCGCCACCACCACCGCCACCACCACCACCACCCGTGCTGGGCACGGCGGCAACGCTGATGGTGCTGGTGGCCGTGGCCTGCACGCCGCTGCTGTCAGTGATCGTCAGGCTCACGCTGAACTGGCCGGCGGCGTTGGGCACGATGGTCGCGGTCGCGCCGACCGTGCTCCCGGAAAACCCGCTCACGACGCCGCCGTTGTTGACGATGTTCCACTGGTAATTTGTGATGGTGCGTCCAACCGGCACAGTGGAACTTGTGGCGCTCAGGAACACCGGGTCGCGCGCCACCGGATTGCCCGGGTTGAAGCCGATGCGCGGCGTCACGCCGTTCGTGACCGCGATGTTGCTCGTGGTCGTTGCCGTCGCGCCGAGGTCGTCGGTCACGGTGAGGCTCACGCTGAACTGGCCGACGCCGGTGGGCGTGATGCTGGCATTGGCCAAATCCGCCGGCCCGGAAAACGCCGTGACGATGCCGCCGTTGTTGACGATCTCCCACTGGTAGCTGGCGATGCTGCGCCCGCTGCCCACCAGCGAGGTCGCCCCGCCGAGGGTCAGCACTTGGCCCACCATGGCGATCGCCGGGCTGAGCGTGATGCGCGGCAGAACGCCCACGCTGGCCAGTTGCACAGCGGCGCCCGCGTCGAGCATGCCGGCACCGCAAGTGCTCGTAGTGCAGTAGCACTCGAGTTGATCGATCCCGTTCGGCGCATGGCACGGCGTGGTGCCGGCTTCAGCGCCGGTGGTCGGAAACGGCCGCGCCGTGGAGCGCAGAATCGTCCGCACTTCGCTGGGGGTCAGGTTCGGTTGAACCGACAGCAACAGCGCCGCCGAACCCGCAACCAGCGGCGCCGAGAAGCTGGTGCCAAACGACGCGTTGAAGTGGTCGGTGTAGATCGATGAACCGGGCGACGTGAGCCCGGAGTTCGATGTCGTCAGAATCGGGTAGAGGCAAGGCTGGCCGAATCCGATGTCGACGCAGTTGCCACCCGGCGCGCTGATGCTGACCTCCGGGCCGATGTCGGAGAAGCCGACCTTGGTGCCGATGTGGCGCAGACCGGAGACCCCGATCACCCACGCGCAATTGGCGGGGGAGTTGACGGCATGGCCGGTGCCGTTGCCGGCGGAGGCGACGATCGTCACGCCCGCAGCGGTGATTTCATCGGCGGCGTCCTGGTAAGGCTGCGTGCACGGGCCTCCGCCGCCAAGGCTCAGGTTGATGACGCTGGCGCGGTTCGCAACCGGGTTGGCCGGTACGCCCGGCACAGGCAAGCCCGCCGCCCAGCGCATTCCGGCAACGATGTCGGAGTCGAAGCCACCGCACTTGCCCAGCACGCGCACCGGCAGCACACGCACGGTGCGACCGACGCTGGCCATGCCTTCGCCGTTGTTCGTCAAGGCACCGATGAGCCCGGCGGTTTGCGTGCCGTGCCAGGAGCTGTCTTCGGCCCCGGGCGCGCATTGGTCGAACGGCCCGCCAGGAGTCGTGACCTCCGCCAGGGTGAGCCAGTCGCCCGGGTCGCTGGCGTCGGCGTCGCGCCCGTCACCGTCGTTGGCAACATCGCGGTCGGCGATCATGTCGTAGCCCGCCAGCAGATTGCCACCACCCGCCAGCGTCTTCAGGTCGGGATGTTCGAAGAGAACCCCGGTGTCGAGCACCGCGACGACGATGTTGCTGCTGCCCAGCGTGATGTCCCACGCCGGTTCAACGTTGATCGACGACAACACGCCCGCGCCATTCGGGCGCAAATACCACTGCCCAGACGCCGGCCCGGTGCCACCCAAGCCCGCGGCATAACGCGGATCGGTGGCCGCAACGGCCGCGCGCTTGCGCTTGTCCGGCACCGCGTATTCAACTTCGGCGTCTTGCGACAGCGTGGCGGCAAGCTGCTCGGAACTCATGCCGCTCGCGAACACGACATGGGCTCGCTCGTGCACGCCGGCACCGGCACGCAGCGCGAGGCCGTGGCGCTGGCCCAGAGTCTGGGCTTGCACGGCATGCTGGTCCCGCACCGACAACGCGCGCTTGCGCAGCAACGTGGCGTCGGCCTTGTACTTGACGATGACGCGCGCATGCATCGGTGCCGACGCGGCGGGTGCACTCTGCGCGCCGGCCGGCGGCAGGATCGGCGCGATCGGGGCCAGCAGCAGCGCGCACAGCACACCTTGAAGCAGCAAGGTCTTGTTCATGCAACGATTCTGCCCGGCGCGGGGCAGGCACGCAGCGTCAAGGCGAAACGATGCGTTTGCGTTCGTCACGCTCCACGGCTTCGATCGCCGCTCGATCCGAGCGCAGGCGCTGCAACAACGCGTCGCACTCGGCCGCGCCGCTGCACGGCAGCACCAGCGCGTGCCAGGCCAGGCTGCTCGAGCCGAGATAGCGGGCCGTCACGCCGGCACGGCTGGACACGAGCCGAGCGATCGCCGCCGCGTCGCCGGACGGCTGCGCGAGCTTGACGAGCACGCGCAGCTCGGTCTCGGGCACCGCGGTCGCGCAGGCGGCCAGCCCCATCATCGCGGCGCTCGCGACCAAACCGGCGGCAGCCCAGAACATGCGCCGCACACGTTTGCTTGCAGGTCGATCCGGCATGCTCAGCACTCCCGAGCTCCGCAGCCCGGCGGAGCGCGCTTCATGTCGCTCCGGCTTGGCGGTTCGCCGGCACTGTCACTTCGCAATCACGCGGGCCATCTCGAGCACCTTGCACGAGTAGCCCCATTCGTTGTCGTACCACGCGACCACCTTGACGAACGTGCTGTCCAGCGCCATGCCGGCCTCGGCATCGAACACCGAGGTGCAGCTTTCGCCGCGAAAGTCGGTCGACACCACCTTCTGGTCGGTGTAGGCGAGCACGCCTTTCATCGGGCCATCGGCGGCGGCTTTCATCGCCGCGCAGATCGCTTCGTAGGTCGTGTCCGTCTTCAGCTCGACGGTCAGGTCGACGACCGACACGTCCGAGGTCGGCACGCGAAACGCCATGCCGGTGAGCTTCTTGTTCAACTCGGGGATCACGACGCCCACCGCCTTGGCCGCGCCGGTGGAGGACGGAATGATGTTCTCCAGAATGCCGCGCCCGCCGCGCCAGTCTTTGTTGCTCGGGCCGTCGACGGTTTTTTGCGTCGCGGTCGCGGCGTGCACCGTCGTCATCAGGCCGCGCTTGATGCCGAAAGAATCATTCAATACCTTTGCCACCGGCGCCAGGCAGTTCGTCGTGCAGCTGGCGTTGGAAATGATCGCCTGGCCGGCGTAGGTCTTGTCGTTCACGCCGTAGACGAACATCGGCGTGTCGTCCTTGCTCGGCGCCGACATGATCACTTTCTTCGCGCCGGCCGCGATGTGCTTGGCGGCGGTGTCCTTCGTCAGAAAGAGGCCGGTCGATTCGATCACGACCTCGGCGCCGACCTCGCCCCACTTCAATTCGGCCGGGTCCTTCAGCGCGGTCAGGCGGATCTTCTTGCCGTTCACGACGAGCGTACGGCCGTCCACTTTCACGTCGCCCTTGAAGCGCCCATGCACCGAGTCGTAGCTCAGCATGTACGCCAGGTAATCGGGTTCGAGCAGATCATTGATGCCGACGACCTCGATGTCCTTGAAGTTCTGCACCGCTGCGCGGAACACCATGCGCCCGATGCGCCCGAAGCCGTTGATGCCGATTTTGATGGTCATGGTCGAATGCTCCTAAAGTTTCGAACGATGAAGTCTCTTCTAGGGCGAATCACGCCGTGCGGCCTTGATCTGCGTCCAAGCTCAAGCGCCCAGCACGGC
>JANOLA010000008.1:0-2998 GCA_031419535.1 Burkholderiales bacterium
TGCGCGCCCGGGTCACCGTGATTGAAGTCAGGCCCTCGCGCAGCAAACCCGATCGCGGCTCGATGCTGGTGCGCCAGGAGGCGATCAACCAGGCCGATGAAGTGGCGATGTCGGTCGAAGGCTGGGCCATGTTGCGCTGCCGGCCAGTTTGATGAGCGTCATCCTCGACGAAGCTGCTCTCGCACCCAAGGTGGCTCAATTTCTGAGCCAGCAGACTGGGCACGCGGTTCGGGTCGGTGCGATCCGGCGCTTCCCGGTGGGCTTTTCGTGGCTCACTTTCGCAGTGCCCGTGACCGGGCTGCGCGGTGGCGATGACACCGAGGAGTTGATCCTGCGCCTGGGCCCCGATTACGGCCTGTTCGCCCCATACAGCGCTGGCCCGCAGGTGCTAGCGATGCAGTCGCTGGAAGGCAGCGAGGTGCCGTTGCCACGCGCCTTCTGGAGCAGCGACGATGCGTCGATCTTCGGTGCGCCCTACCTCTTTTGCGAGAAGGCGCAAGGCGACGCCGTTGTGCCGTGGGTGTCGGCCAAGGAGGCGGGCCTGGAAGAGACGTACCGCGACAACCTGGCCGAACAGTTCATCGCCATCCTCGCCGCGCTGCACCGTGTGGACTGGTCGGCTAAGGCGATCGCTGCGCTGGGGCAGGGCATCACACCGGGCATCACGCCGAAGAACGCCGCGCTGCGCAACGTGGAACATTGGGAGGCGCAGATCGCGCGCTGGGCGATGCGGCCGTACCCGCTCGCGATATGGGGCCTGCGCTGGCTGAAAGCGAACGCACCGGTCGCGCCGCACGTGGCCATCGTGCATGGCGACTACCGCACCGGCAATTTTCTGGAGCAAGGCGGGCGCATCACGGCGATCCTCGACTGGGAACTCGTGCACCTGGGTGACCCCCACGAAGACCTGGGCTGGGCCAGCCTGCCGATGTACATGGGCGGCAGCAAGCTGATCTGCCGCTTGGCGGAGCCGGCGGCGTTTTATGCGCGCTACGGCGAGCTCGCGGGTTTCACGGTGTCCATGGATTCGGTGCGCTACTACCAGGCGCTGGCGCTGTTGAAGCTCGCCGCGACGCACATGGCCGCGGCGCGCTGTTTCGAAGAAGGGCGTTTCAACGACATGCGTATGCCTGCGATGGGCAGCCAGGTCGCGACCTGCCTGCGCCAGATGGAGAAGACAATCGCCGCGGCCACTGCCGCGCCTCTCACCGCAGCGTCACCATGAACAACTCGTTTGCCCGCCTCATCGACGGCATGTGCGCCACGCTGCGCAGCGAAGTGCTGACGCGCCTGGACGACGAATTCGCGCGCGGCCAGGTGTTCGGCGTGATCAACGTGCTGAACACGTTCAAGGTGCGTGCCGATTGGTCGCCCGGTTTCCTGCTGCAACAGCTTGGCGCGCAGCGCGAGGCGTTCGATGCGGTGACCGCCTTGTTGGGTGACTCCGTGGCAGGCCAGCCTCCACCGGCGTTGCCGCGATCGCCGCTGCCCCGAGCGACACCGGCCAGCGACTTGCTGGCCGAGCGCGACGAAGGCAACCGAGCGATCAGCGCCATGCTCGATTGGCTCGACGCCGAGCGTTCCCGCCTTGCGCCCGAGACGGCGACGCGCATTGAATCGTTGCTGCGCACCGCGATGCGCGCCGAAGTCGACATCGAGCTCAGGAACGCGCCGCGGCCGCTGTTCGCGGAGATTTCGAGCGGGCGCGAAGAGTAGGAGATGGTACGGATTGCCTACGGCGTCAATCCGCGAGGCGGAAGGTACTCCTCAAACACTGTCGTAGTGGTTTGAGTCGATCAGGGTGATGCTGAAGCAGCCAGCTTACGAGCGCTGGCACATCGCGTGTCTTTCGGAATTCGTGCCTTGAATCCGAGAGGCTCGAAAAGACATGGTGCAGGGCCGCCGCTCCATCGAGATCTGCACGAATCGATTCTGGCAATGTGCTGAGTGCCCTCTGAACGTCGCTTGGCGCAACGGGCTGCCCCAGCTCGGAAAGCGCCGCGGCTTCGAAATTCAGAGCATCTACGCTGTGCCCAAACGTCGCTGGTCGATTCGCGCACCCAAAAGTTTTTCCAGCGCTTCCGCCAGATCGATGAGCCTCTGTGCGCGCGAGCCGCCGGAGGCGTCCAGTTCCACCAGAAAGTCATAGTCGCTGCGCCCCCCGACGAACTGGCCGGCAGCGGCAGAGCCGAACAGTTCGAGCCGCTTCACGCCCAAGCGCTCGCACAGCGACCTGATCGCATCGGCATGGGGGGTCAGGCTGGGGTGCATGCGGCGATTATCCGGCTTCGGCACTTCACAGTTGCTGTGACCCCAGCGTCGGCGGTTGGCCGTGCCGCGAACGCCCGATGCTGGTGTTCCCCCGATTGACACGCACCCGGGATCGGGTAGATTTTCGACCGTACCGTAAGGTAGTGTACGAATCGCGGGCAGGTCGCTGTGCCTGCCCCGCCCGCCGATCCCTCACCCCGCTGGCCCACGCAGGCCGGTTTCACGCCCAGGAGCGACTCCCATGTTCAATCCGACCCGAAGACTGCTCTGCCTCGCCGCCAGCTCGCTGTTGGCGATCGGCTCGCTCGCCATGCCGCTGACCGCGCAGGCCCAGGCGACCATCAAGGTCGGCCTGCTCACCATCGACAGCGGCCCGTTTGCCACCTACGCGAACCTGGTGGAACAGGCGGCGCGCTTCGGCGTGGACTGGATGAACGCCGAGGGCGGCGCGCTGGGGCTCAAGTTCGAGCTCGTGGTGCAGGCGCACAGCGGCACACCGGCGACAGCGCTGGCCGCGGCGACCAAGCTGGCGCAGCAGGGCGGCGTCACGGTCATCATCGGGCAGACGCTCAGCTCGCACTCGCTGGCGCTGGCGCCCAAGCTGGCCGACCTGAACGTGCTGCACATCGACACCTATGCGCAGAGCAACGACCTGCTCACCAAGTCCTGCGTGCCCAACTACTTTCGCGTCAACACGCCCGACGCGCTGACGACGCGAATGATGCAG
>JANOLA010000009.1:0-7274 GCA_031419535.1 Burkholderiales bacterium
GCGACCTTGCGCATCTTGCCGTCTTTGCCGGCTGCCGTGGTCAGGATCACGGGCGAGACGGCGTCGAGGTCCCACACGTCGTGCGCGATGTATTGGTAGTGCCACTTGTAGGTGCCGTCTTTCAGGTTGATCGCGACGATCGAGTTGGTGTACAGGTTGTCGCCCGGGCGCTCGGCGCCGTACAGGTCGGGGCTGGGATTGCCGGCGACGAAGAACACCGTGTTCGTTTCCAGGTCGACCGCGGGCGCCATCCACACGCCACCGCCGAGGGTTTTGTAGAAGTCGCCGCCCTTGTCGGCCAGTTGCTTCTTCTCCGCGGCGATGTCGCGCAGCATGTTGCGCCCGGTCGCGTCGTTCACCGCCCACACGCCTTCATGGCCGCGATCGGGAATGCTGTAGAAGGTCCAGACCAGCGCGCCGGTCTTGGCATCGAACGCCTTCACGAAACCGCGCACGCCGTACTCGCCGCCGTTCGTGCCGATCAGCACCTTGCCGTCCACGGCCACCGGTGCCATCGTCTCGGAGTAGCCGAGCTCGGGGTCGGCGATCTGCGTCGCCCACAGCACCTTGCCGGTCTTCGCGTCGAGCGAAATCAGTTTGGCATCGAGCGTGCCCATGAACAACTGGCCGTCGAGGATCGCGACGCCGCGGTTGTTCGGGCCGCAGCAGTAGGTCATCACCGGACCCTGCTTGTGCTTGTAGTGCCAGAACTCCTTGCCGGTGGCGGCGTCGATCGCGTACACGTGGTTGTACGACGTGGTCAGGTACATGATGCCGTCAATCACGATCGGCGCGGTTTCCATCGACTCCAGCACTTCGGTCTGGAAGATGAACGCCGGCTTGAGCTTGGCGACGTTTTCGCTGTTGATCTGCGACGCCGGGTAGTAGCGCGTCTGCTCGTAGCTGCCGTTGCTGTGCAGGAAGTTGGCGCCGTCTTTGGCGGCGGCGTTGAGCTTGGCTTGCGAGACCGAAATGTTCTTCGGCACGGGCGAGCCGGCGGCGGCCGTCTGGCCGGTCACTTCTTGTGCGAGCGCTGTGGCGCCCGTGAACATCAAAGTGCAGGCGAGGACGGAAAACGCGGGAAACGTTCGACGAATCGTGAGAGCATGGCTGGGCATACGGGTCTCCTGGAGTTTTGATTTCCGTGTCAGAACCGGGCTTCGCGCCAAACGGCGCTGACCGAGGTCAAGAGGGTTGGTGCGGGGTTCCGCACGTCGTCTCTGACGCGAGAATATAGACCCAAATGCGAGGCGCTTGAAGCTCCGCCCGTTGTTTCCTACGCTGCGTGGCCCGAGGACTTACCCGATGACCCATGATCGACCCGTTGTGAAGCGCTGGCGCTGTGCAGCCCTGTGGCTGCTGGCAATGACCGGTATCGCCGGCAGCGCCATCGGCGTGAGCAGCGCCACCGCCCAGGAGTCGCCGCACCTGAGCCTGAACGCGCAACTGCTCGTCGGCGCGCGGCAGGGTGACCTCGAGCTCGTGAATCGGGTCTTGACCCAGGGAGCCCAGCAAAATTCGCGCAACCGCCTGGGCAAGACCGCGCTCTTGCTGGCCGCCGAGAAGGGTAACCTGGTGCTCGCGCAGCGTTTGCTAGACGCCGGTGCCGACGTGAACCTGGCGTCGCTCGAAGGCGTGACGCCGTTGATGGCCGCGAGTTATGTCGGCCAGACCGAGCTGGTGCGGCGACTGCTCGCCAAGGGCGCACGCACCGATCCGCTGGACCGCATGCACAAGCCGGCGATCATTTACGCCGCTGGCCAAGGCCACGCCGACGCGATCGACGCGCTGCTCGATGCCGGTGTCAACGTGAATGCGGCGTACGAAAACCAGCTCAGCGTCTTGATGTGGGCGGCCGGGCAGGGGCACAACGAGGCGGTCGCGCGGCTCTTGATGCGCGGCGCACGCGCCGATGCGAAAGACAACCGCGGCTTGTCGGCGCGCGACATGGCGCTGCGTGAGGGGCACTCGGTCGCCGCGGCTCTACTCGCACCGTGAGAGTCTCTTGTCTTACTCCCTCTCCCTTCGGGAGAGGGTGGGGGTGAGGGCTGGCGGCCAACCCACTGCGACTACCCAGGCTGGCGCGCCAACCCCAGCCGCTCGACGATCAGGCGCTCCTTGGCAAACGCCTCGCGGCACGCCTTCGCGTATTCGGCGGGGCCCAGGTAGTCGAGTTCCTGATCGTATTTGGCGATCTCGTTCACAAACGCCGGGTCGAACATCGCGCGTTTGAAGGCGTCGTGCAGCTTGTCGCGCACGCCATTGGGCAAACCGCGCGGGCCGCCCAGGCCGAAGGGCGACATCGCGACGATGTCGAAACCGAGTTCGCGCAGCGTCGGCGCGCTCGGCCAGCGCTTGGAGCGCTGCGAGGCAAACGTGGCGAGCAATCGCAATCGCCCCGCCTCCACGGCCGGGCCGAAGCCGGTGGAGTTGACGCCCGCCATCACCTGGCCGGCACTGATCGCATTCAATTGCTCCGCCGTGCCTTTGTACGGCACATGGATGTACTTCAAGCCGCGCAGCGTGAACAGCTCTTCCAGCACGACGTGCGGCGTCGTGCCCACTCCGTTCGTCGCGACGCTCAGTTCGCCGGGCTTGGCGCGCGCGAAGGCGAACAGGTCTTCCAGCTTGTGGAACGGGCTCGAGGCGTTGACGAGCACGCCGAACGTCGTTCCGGAAATCTGGATGATCGGCGTCACGTCGCGGATCGGGTCCCACACCACTTTTTGCGTGTGCGGTGCGCGAAAGATCGTCTGCGGAAGTTGCGCGATCGTGTAGCCGTCGGGTTCGGCCTGCTGCAGGATCGGCATCGCGAGCGTTCCACCGGCGCCGCCGCGGTTGTCGACCAGCACTTTCTGGCCGAGCGTGTGGCCGGCGAGTTCGGCGAGCAGGCGCAACGAGATGTCGGTCGCACCGCCGGCGGGCCAAGGCACCCACAGCGTGATCGGCCGCGCGGGATAGTTGTCGGCGGCGCGCGCGCCGCTGCCCGCGAGCGCCAGGCCCGCGGCGGCGCCAAGCACCAGTCTTCTGCGAGTGGACTTCATTGCGTGGCTCACCCCGGGGGCCCCTTCTTTGCCAATCCTCCAAAGCCGCGCTGCGGGTCATAACCCCAGCAAGACAGAGTGAAGAACACCACCAGACAACCGAGCACGACCCAGGGCGCGAGGCCAGGGTCTTTGCCGTACGCCGCGAAGCGGATCCACTCGATCGCATGGGTGAACGGGTTGACGCTGGCGAGCCAGTACACCCACTCGGCGCCCGACTCCTGAAGCTTCCACAGCGGGTAGAGCGCGGTGGAGATGAAGTACATCGGGAAGATCACGAAGTTCATCGTGCCGGCGAAGTTTTCCAACTGCTTGATGTGCACCGACAGCAGCAAGCCCAGCGCGCCGAGCATCAGCGCGCCGCACACCAGCGCGAAGAGGGCGTGCAGCCCGGCGAGCGAGAGCACCGGCAAGGTGGTGCCGATCAGCGCGGCGACGATCACGAAGGCGAGTGCCTGCAACACCGACAGCAAGGCGGTCACGCAGAGCTTCGAGAACAGCAGCCACGGCCGCGGCAGCGGCGCGGTGAGCAGCAGGCGCATCAGGCCCATCTCGCGGTCATACACCATCGCGAGCGACGACTGCATGCCGTTGAACAGCAGCACCATGCCGATCAGCCCGGGGGCGATGTACACGTCATAAGCGATGTAGGTGTCGTAGGGCTCGACGATCGCGACGCCGAACACGTTGCGAAACCCGGCCGCGAACACCGCGAGCCATAGCAGCGGGCGCACCAGCGCCGAGACCAGGCGGCCGGTTTGCTGCGAGAACTTGATCAGTTCGCGCAGCACGATCGCGCGCATCGCTTGCAGCGCATGGCGTAATGGAGCCCCTCGCCCGACGGGTACGTCGGTCGATCCCCCCGGGGGATGCGGGCCGGCTTGGGGCGGCCCGGCGCTCGGCCCGGTGGTGCCCCTGCGGCTGACGGGTACGTCGGTCGATCCCCAAGGCCCGGAACGGGCCCCTTCTTGGCCCATGGGATTCGGGCCGGCTTGGGAGCGGCCCGGCGCTCGGCCCGTCTCCGGCTCTGGATGGTCGGGCGTGGCGCTCATCGCGCCACCTTGCAAAGCTTCTCCGGCGCGTCGGCGCCGAGCGTGTCGAGCGCGTCGCTCGGGTGCATCATGCCTTCCACCGGCGCGGTGCCGATCACACCCTGGCCGTCGCTCAGCACGAGCGGCTGGCGCAACTGGCCGTCCCAGGCGCGAAAGCTCAGGTTGGTTCCTTTCGATCCGTCCAGCGGCGCCCTTGCCAACGCCGGGCCCCAAGCCGCTGCCGGGCCCTTGGGCGCGGCGGTGAGCGCGGCAACGAGCGCCTTGCCCGCCATCCACGCCGCCCAGTCCTGTGCCGTCATCGCGCGCTTGTTCGCCTTCACGAAGCGGCGCACGACCTGCGGCGCGCCGAAGCGCTCGAACTGCGCGTGCCAGGCCAGCGGCACGAGGCCGGCGTCGCCGACCACGGGCCGCGGCAGCACGGTGCGGTAGGGCAGGCTGCGCGCGAACTCGCCGTCGCTGTCGACCACCCAGACGGCGTCGTACGCGCTTCCCGCGGTCAGAAGCAGCGGGTTCGCCAGGTCGCGCTCGCGCGGGTCGGCCGAGAGCTTGAAGGGCTTCGCTGCCACCACCTGCAAGCCAAAACGCTTGATCGACGCCTGAGCCGTGGCCGCGCGCTCGCGGTCGAGCGCCGACGGGCCGGTGAGAAGCAACAGCTTGCTCCACTTGCGCGCCACCAGCGTTTGCGCAAGCGCGTCGGTGCGCATGCGTTCGCTCGGAATCAGGTGGAACAGGCGCGCCCGGCAATCGTGCTGGCGCAGGCTGTCGGCCGCTTCGCTGAGGTTGAGCACGGGGATCTTCACTGCGTCGGCGACCGCGAGCGTCCACGCGGCGTTCAGGTCGGTGAGCAGCATCGCGGCGCCGTTCTTTTCGGCGGCGAGCGCGGCGCTGCGTGCCTCTTCGATTGTTGCCACCGCATGCGGGGCGATCGAGATGTCCAGGCCGGCCGATTCCAGCTCGAGCCGGTTCTCCTCCACCGCCATCTGCAAGGCTTCGCCCAGCGGTCCTGCGGTGTGGCCGAGGTAAGCGCGTTCGAGCCGGCTGCGCTCCAGGCGTGGGTCATCCGCCGGCGCGAGCAAGGTGGCCTTCAGTGTCAACGTGCGCGTCACCGTGCGCGCTTGCGCGGCCGCCGGCGACGGCAGGGTGGCGGCCGCCAGCACCGCGATGCCGAGGACGAACGCGCGAATCATTCGACGATCACCACCCCATAAGGCACGCGCCCGACCGGAATGCTCTTCAGCGCCTTCGCGCCGGGAACGTCGATCACCGTCACATCGTCGCTCAGGCCGTTCACGACGAGCAGGCGCGCCTCGGCCTTGTCGAGCATCACGTTCCACGGCCGCTTGCCCACCAGCACGGTGTGGGTGACCTTGCGCGAAGCGACGTCGACGAAGGCGACGTGGTTGGCGCGGCCGAGCGCGACGAAGGCACGCTTGCCGTCGCGCGTCATCTGGATGCCCACCGGCGTGATGTCGGCGGCGCGCGCGCCCTTCACCTCGAACTTCACGGTGCCGAGAACCGAGTGGTCGGCGGTGGAAACGATCGTCACGCTCGCGTCGAGCTCGTTCGTCACCCACAGCTCTTTCCCGTCAGGCGTAATGACCATTCTGCGTGGCCGTTTTCCCACCTTCACGTTCTTCACCACTTTCGCCGTCGCGGTGTCGATCACATGCACCATGCTCGCGACTTCCGAGGTCACATAGACGATTTTTCCGTCGGCGCTGACTTTCACGCCTTCGGGTTCCTTGCCGACCTTCACGTCCTTCAGGGTCTTGCCGGTCGCGGCGTCGACGAAGCTCAACTCGCCTTCGTCTTCATGCGACACGTAGACGACTCTGCCATCGGGCGAGATGTCGAAGGCCTCCGGCTCCTTGCCGAGCGGCATGCGGCGCAGCGACTTGCCGCTCGCCGGGTCGATGATGTCGGCGGCGTTCGAATCGGTGCAAGCGACCATGATCTTCGCATCTGGCGTCATCTGCACATGGCGAGCGCGCTTGCAGGTCGCGATCGTGCCCTTCACGGCCAGCGTGCCGAGATCGATCAGCGTCAGCGAGTTGTCCTTCTCGCTCGACACGTACGCCGTGCCTTGCGCGAGTGTTGCGCCGCTCGCGGCCAGCAGCGCCGCGGCAATCAAGGTATGGGGGGTCAGGTGCATCGATATCTCTCCGGGCGATTTGAAATTTGATTTAACTCGTGCGTTTGATGAAACCGGCTTCGAGCGTCGCTTCGCCCAGCGCCTGGGTCACTTCGGCCGGCGTGCCGTCGGCGAGCAGGCTGCCCTTGTGCAGCACCAGCACGCGATCGGCATCCGCCGCCTCCTCGACCCAGTGGGTCGCCCACAGCACGCTCACGCCGCGTTCGCGCACGTCGGCATGCAGCGTGGCGAGCAGATCGCGGCGCGACTTCGGGTCCAGGCCCACCGTGGCTTCGTCCATCAGCAACACGGGCGGTTGGTGCAGGTTCGCGCGAACCAGTTCCACCTTGCGCCGGTTTCCGCCCGACAACTCGCGCGCCTTGCGGTCCAGGTCGCCGGCAATTCCCAGGCGCGCGCAACCGGCATCGATGCGCTCGCGCGCCAGGCGGCGCGGCAGGCCTTGCAAGTCGGCCTGGAACAGCAGGTTGTGGCGCACGCTCAAGTCCAGGTCGAGCGAAATTTGCTGGAACACGACGCCGATGTGGCGCAGCGCCTGCGTCGGTGCGCTGCGCAGTGAATGCCCTGCGACTTCGACATTGCCTTCGTCGGCGGCGAACAGCCCCGTCAGCACCTGGAACAGCGTCGACTTGCCGGCGCCATTGGGCCCGAGCAACGCGACGAACTGGCCACGCGGCACGGCGAACGAGATGGCCTTCAGCGCGATCCGGTCGCCGTAGCGTTTGGTCAGGGCATCGATGCGCAGCATGGGGGAAGGGATTCGCAGTTCGGCACAGAAGCCCGCGATTCTCGCCGCTCGCCGGTGGCTCCCAGGCTAGGGAATATGCGGCTTGGGGCTTTTCCTGATTTTCATGAGGGTGCCGATTGGCGAGGAGCTTCAGCCCGAGGCATAGAAACTGTCATCCCGGCGAAAGTGTCACCCCGGCGAAACTGTCATCCCGGCGAAAGCCGGGATCCACTGCTTCGAGCCTCTCCGGGCATTCACCCTGGCACAGTCGGCGCGCGCAGCCGGGAGCGGGGTCGTCGCCT
>JANOLA010000010.1:0-4406 GCA_031419535.1 Burkholderiales bacterium
TACACCGGCAAGTTCACACCCACCGAAGGCGCCGCGGTGGGTGCCGCCTCTACTTTTGTGGCCGCGCTGCTGCGCCGCGAAATCACCTGCGTCAGTGCGAGCGAGGCGTTCATGATGTCGGCGCCGAGGAAGATCATGAAGATCATCGCCGACGCTTCGGCCGTGGAGTAGAAGCACTGCTTGAAGCCCTTCCAGGTGATTTCGCGGCGCAGCAGCGCGGCCACGAAAGTCGACGCGGCACCCACCGCGGCGCCTTCGGTGGGTGTGAACTTGCCGGTGTAAATGCCGACGAAGACGATCAGGAAAATCACGCCGATCGGCGCGACGCCGGTGAGCACGTTGCGCGTGATGCGCGGCAGGTCGACGCTGTCGTGCTCGGGCGCGTGGCCGGGAACCATGCGCACATAGATCGCGATCGCGACCATGTAGCCGAGCATCGCGATGATGCCCGGCACCATCGCCGCAGCGAACAGCTTGGCGATGTTCTGCTCGGCCAGGATCGCGTAGATGACGAGCGGCACGGAAGGCGGAATCAGGATGCCCAGCGTGCCCCCCGCGGCGAGCGTTCCGGTGGCCAGGCGGCCGGAGTAGCCGTGCTTGCGCAGCTCGGGCAGCGCGACCGAGGTGATGGTCGCCGCGGTAGCGACCGACGAGCCGCAGATCGCGCCGAACGCCGCGCAGGCGAGCACCGCGGCCATCGCCAAGCCGCCGCGAAATCGCCCCATCACGGCGGCGGCGAATTCGAACAATGCTTTCGAGATGCCGCCGCGCGTGGCGAAGTTGCCCATCAGGATGAACAGCGGAATCACGCTCAGGTCGTAGCTCGCGAAGCGTGCGAACGCCTGGCTGTTGAGAAAGCTCGAATAGGGCACCCAGCCGGCTTGCATCAAGTAGCCCACCGAGCCGGCGATGAACATCGCCGCGGCGATCGGCGTGCGGATCGCCATCAAGGCCAGCATCAAGCCGAAGATGAGCAAGGCGAGCGTGATCGGGGTCACTGGTGCACCCTCGCGCTTCGCGCGGTCCCGCCGAGCGGGACGGCGCGCTCCAAGGCCCCGAAGGGGCCACTGCGTGGCCCTTGGAACGGCCGGGCGCGAGCGCTCATGCAGGCGCCCCGTCATCGAAGCCGCGCAGCGCCTGCGCCATGGCGATCGCCGCGCACAGCGCCAGCGGCGGCACGATGCCGCAATAGACAATCCATTCCGGAAAGCCCACCATCATCGAACCCGACTGGCTCTTCCAGGCGTTGAGCCCGCCGATCGCGCTGCGCCAGCACATCAGCGCCATCACGCCGGCCATCAACAGCGCGCCAAGCCGGTCGAGCCACCTCTGGGTCGAAGCGCTGGCGCGGGTGGTGAAGAAGTCGACGATGATGTTGCCGCGCCGCAGTTGGCACCAGGGCAGGAACAGCGCGATCGCGGCACCCGCCGCCGAACCTGACAACTCGAAGTCGCCGACGATGGTCCAGCCGGTCGTGTTGCGCCCGATCAGGCTGACGCAGGTCATCAGCGTGATCGCGGTCAACAGCACGCCGGCGGCGATGGCGCTCAGCTTCGCCAGCGACTCCAGAACTCTCACCTTGTCTCCTCGATTTTTTTGCGTGGATCGCGGCGCTATTGTCGCCCTGCGCGGTGCGTGCTTCAAAAGCGGCTGAAGTACTCGCGGCGCATCCATTCGTCGGGGTCGGCCGCCGCGGCGTGGCGCTCGAGTTCGCTGCGTTTGATGCGCGAATACAGCTTGACGAGCGGTGCGCCGAATGCATCGCACAGTGCCGCGTCGGCTTCGAGTGCGGTGAGCGCTTCGCCGAGGTCGGTGGGCAGGCGTTCGCCTTGCGCGTAGGGCGAGTCGGTCGCCCTACCGGGAACGAGGCGTTGCTTCAGGCCGCTCAAGCCGCTGTGGATTTGCGAGGCGATGTAGAGGTAGGGGTTGGCCATGGGCTCGCCGACGCGGTTTTCGATTCGCGTGCCCGCGTCGCCCGCGGCACCCAGCACGCGCAGCATCGCGCCGCGGTTGTCGCGCCCCCACAGCACCGACAGCGGCGCCATCGCGTTGGGCTTGTAGCGGCCGAAACCGTTGATGCTGGGCGTGCCGAAAATCGCCGCGCCGCGCGCGTGCGCCAACAGGCCGGCGAGCCACATCGCGCCGCTGTCCGACAGCGCGTGCGTCGCATCGGCCGGCCTCGTGTTCGGCGCGGGCGCGCTGCGCATGAACGCGGGGCTGCCGTCGCCCAGGTTCACGAGCGACTGGTGCAGGTGCCAGCCGCTCGCCATCACGTTCGGAAACGGTGGCCGGCAGACGAAGCTCGCGTAGTACCCGGCGCGGCGCAGCGCCTGGCGCACGCCGTTGCGAAACAGCACCATCTGGTCGGCGGCGGTGAGCGCATCTGTCGCATCGAACACGGCCTCCACTTGGCTGGGCCCCAGTTCGACCTCGAGCGAGCGCAGCGGCAAGCCCAGCGCCAGCGCCGTGCTTTGCACGATGCGGAGCACCGGCTCGGCCATGTCGGCATTCGCTTCGGTGAGCAGGTTGTAGCCCGGGTGCACCAGCTCGACCTCGGGCGGCTCGCCTGGCCAGTCGGCGCGCTGCGGGTCGAGTGCGTCGCGCACGATGCGGTAGATATGGAACTCGACTTCGAGTCCACAGCGCAGGCCGTAGCCGGTTTGGGCCAGTTGCGCGAGTGCGCCTTGCAGAACGTTGCGTGGGTCCACGCTGACGGGCGTGGCGTCGGTGAACCAGGCCTGCGCGCGCATCCAGCCGGTGCCCGGGGCCCACGGCAATTCGCACAGGCTCGACGGGTCGGGCAGCAACATCAGGTTGTTCGCGGTGCCGAAGCCGGGCAGATCATCCAGGGCGCCGGGCTCGAACACCTTGTACGCGGTGCGGTCCGACGTGTCTTTCAGCAGGATCGTGCTGACCATGCCCACGCCCTCCAGCAAGGCCCCCGCTGCGGCGTGCGGCATCAGGGTCTTGCCGCGCAGCACGCCGTGCATGTCGCACCAGCCGATGCGCACGCGCTCCATGCCTGTTTCGCGCATGGTGCGCAGCGCCGCTTCCCACGCTGCCGCGCGCGGCGCGTCGTGCACGCCGCAGGCGTGGGCGAAGTGGGTCACGCGCCGGCCTCGGTGGAGGGGCTCGGCGCAGCGCTGGAGGGCAGGTGCGAGGCGGCGTTCGGGTCTGCTGCGTCTGCGCCGGGCAACCAACTGGCGCCGGCGCGCTTGGCCGCGGCGGCGCGGGTCCAGAAATCTTCCCAGCCCTGCGCGGGCGCGATGCAGTCCATCGTGTCGGGGCCTGTCAGCTTCGCCGCGGCATCGGCCGTCAACGCCATCGGCGGCTTGCCGCCCCCACGCACCGTTTCGATCGCCTGCAACAGCGTGCGGCGATTGCTCATGATGACCTTGTCGCTGCTGCCCAGGTGTTCGCGCGTGCGGTCGGCAATCTCGCCCATGCTCTCCACCGCCCATTGGTCGTGCAGGTTGATGTCGTTCTCGCCCATGCCGAGAAAGGTGCGCGTGCGCTGTTCTTCCGCATCGAACCCCCACCGGTTGTGCCGGCCTTTGAGCGGCAGGTAGTCGGGCAGGCTCACGCCTTGCAGGCGCTGGCGGCGCATTTCCTCCTTGTCCAGCGGCGCATCGAAGCTCGTGAAGAACGAATACCAGTAGGTGTGCGTGTCGTCCACGGGAACGTGGAGTTGGGTGATCGTGATCGACTCCGACAGCGGGATCACGAAGGTCACCGGGAACGCCGCGTGCGTGACGCGCACATGCGTCAGCGCGTCCGACATCACGCGCAAGGTGGTCAGGCGCGTCAGCCCGGGGGCCACCTGCTCATGGCGGATTTCAGGCGAGCAGAACTCGCGCATCACGCGCGTCATCGGCCAGCGCTCGCCCGCCACATCGCCCACGCTGGCGGCGCGGAACTGCCGGCCGTAGGCGCCATCGAGCGATTCGTCTTGCAGGTAGCGGTGCAGGAACGACGGGTGCGCCGGGTCGATGCCGACCTCGAACGCTTGCAGCCAATTGCAGTTCCACAGGCCCTTGAATGCGAAGCTGTGGCTCGCCGGCGCGACGAAACAATCGAAGTTCGGCAGCGCGGGCGGCGTGCTGCCCTCTTCGCCGAGCCAGGCGAAGAGCACGCCCGATTGCTCGCGCACCGGGTAGCTGCGCTGGCGCACGCGCTGGCAGAGTGTGGAGCCCACCCCTTCGGCCGGCGTTTCCAGGCTGCGGCCGTCGACCGCGAACTTCCAGCCGTGGAACGGGCAGCGCAGACCGTCCACTTCATGCCGGCCGAACGACAAGTCGGCGCCGCGATGCGGGCAGTCGCGGTCGAGCAGGCCCCAGCGGAGCGCGCCATCGCGAAACAGCACGAAGTTCTGACCGAGCAGGCGCACCGCCTTGATCGGGCGCTGC
>JANOLA010000011.1:0-1858 GCA_031419535.1 Burkholderiales bacterium
GATGGCGCTGATCTCTTCGCCGCGCCCAATGCGTTGGCTCAGCAGCGCGGCGTCGCGCGCGAAGCCTGCCGGGTCGGTGGCGGATTGCAAGCCGGTTTCGTCGAAGTAGCACAGGTGCGCGATCTCGTCCCACGCCGCCCATCCGTAAAACGCGCTCGCCTCGCGCCACTCGGCCGGGCTCAGGGTGGCGCACAGGGCAGCCAGGGCGCGGTACTCGTCGAGCAGGTCTTGGCAGATGTCTTGCATGGTCGCACGCGCTTGAATTGACGCGACGCGGCGGCGCTGAACGGCAGCGCTGAAAGGCGGCTACTGCGGCTCGATCTTCGCGTCGCGAATCGCCTTGCCCCACTTGAGCGTTTCGACCTTGTTGCGCTGCGCCAGCGCTTCGGGCGTGCCGGGGTCGATGGCGAATCCGGTGGCGCCGAATTTCTCTTGCAGGTCCTTGGCGTTGGCGGCGGCGTTGATCGCCTGGTTGAGCTTGGCAACCACGTCGGGCGGCGTGCCGGCCGGGGCGAACACGGCAAAGTAGGCGATCAGCTCATAGTCCTTCAATCCCAGCGCCTCGTTCACGGTCGGCAGCTCGGGCACGACCGGTGAGCGCTGCGCCGAGGTGACGGCCAGGCCGCGAATCTTGCCGGCCTTGTGCTGCGACACGGTCACGCCGAAATCGGCGGCGAACATGTTGACCTGGCCGCCGATCAGATCCGTCATCGCGGCCGGGCCGCTCTTGTAGGGAATCGGGTTCATCTGAACGCCGACCATGCTCGCGAGCATTTCCGACGACACCTGCTGCGACGTGCTCGCATACGCAAAACTCACCTGCCCCGGCTTGGCCTTGGCCAGATCGACAAACTCGCGCAGCGTCTTGGCCGGCACGTCGGGGTGCACGGCAATCATCAACGGCACCGAGCCGAGGTAACCCACCGGCGTGAATGCCGTGTCCTGGTCGTAGGGCAACTTCTTCATGAGGTACTTCAGCGCCGCGTTGGTGCTGTTCGTGCCCACGAGAATGGTATAGCCATCGGCGGGGGCCTTGGCGACGATGTCGGCGCCGAGCATGCCGTTCGCACCCGGCTTGTTGTCGATCACGATCGGCTGGCCAAGCGTGACCGCCATCTTCTCGGCGAAGGCGCGGCCGATCTGGTCAGTGGCGCTGCCGGGGGCAAACGGAACGATCGCCTTGATCGGCTTGTTGGGGAAGGGCTGCGCCTGCGCGAGCGTCAGGCAAGCGGCGCTTGCGGTCAGTGCGGCGACGAGCCGGCGAAGTGTTGAGTGCATTTGGCAAAGTCTCCGAAAGGGGCGGGTTCAGGGCGCGAGTCTACGGCGGTGCGACGTGACGGCGCTGCTGGCTGTGCATGCAGGGTCGCGTGCCGGCACTGGGCAGGGTTCCGCACGCACGCTGCGCTGCCTGCGGGCACCGAGCGGGGGCAGGCGGCCCGGGGGACGTTCTCCGGCCCCGCGAGCGTGGGCCGGAGAACGGGGGCACCGGCGCCGCCCTGCTGCTCCGACGCCCGCATGCCGACAGCGACTGACCCATTCGGGGCACACCACTCGTGACGCGATAAGGGTATGTGTGCATGCTGCCGGGCGATATCGTACGCTAGCGTAAAGACTCGCGGGCGCAGCACGTATCTCAGCCTTCGGGCACCACGCCCGACGAGACCGCGAACGATCCTGAGGACCCCGCCATGGACTTCACCCTTCCCGCCGAGATCACCGCCAAGCTTGCCGAGCTCGACGCCTTCATCGAGGGTGAGATCAAGCCGCTCGAGCGCGAGAACATCCAGTTCTTCGACCACCGGCGCGAGTACGCGCGCACCGACTGGGAGAACGACGGCCGCCCTCGCGACGAGTGGCG
>JANOLA010000012.1:0-3578 GCA_031419535.1 Burkholderiales bacterium
AAGGCGTGACCGATGGATAGCCCGACGAAGACGTTGCCGAAAACGTCGACCCGGTCCAGGGCAGCGGCTGCGACGGGCGCTCCACCGCCAGCTCCGGGACCGATGCCGCCTCGCTGGCGAAGCTTGGCGCGGGCGGGTCGATGTCGTTCAGCCGCCGCCAGGTGTCGGTGATGTAGCCCCAGGCCTCCGCCGGGCGAGAGACTACCGGCGTGGTGCGCACGCTCAATCCGCTGCGGTGCGCGAGGTCGGTGCCATGCGCGATCAGGTTCGACGCCGATGCCAGGGGCAGCAGCAGCAGGTGCCGGTTGTGCCATGGGCCGGCGGCAACGTCGGCGCGCATCGCGTCCAGCTCGGGTTGCAGCACCTGTGGCGAGACGTTGCCCACCATCACCACGCCCAGCCGGCTGAAGGCGAGCAGCATGCGCGCGACGCCCTTGCGCGTGGCCGCATCGGTCTCGGCCTGCGTGGTGTACATGCGCAGCAGCTTGCCGTTGCTGGCAGGCAGTTCCAGAAAGAACAGCGTCGCCAACGCCTGGCCGTAACCCTGGCGCCGAATCGCGAGTTTTTGCAGCGCGCGCCCGCTGGCCGCGGCCAGGCCCTTGAGCAACTTGCGCGACGACGTGGTGCCGATGTCGTGCACGACGATGAAGTCGGCGTGCGCCGTTTCGAACTGCTGCCGCAGCGCCGGGGCCACGTCGCACGAGACGAACAGTTCGCGTTCGTTCGGGCCGATGACTCGGCCGATCTCGGCCGGTTCTTGCGACAGGTATTCGTTCTTGTCGCGCTGGATCTGCGTTGCCAGCGAGGTCTGCGCGCGCGTCGCGTGCCAGGCTTCAGGGGCCGTCAAGGTCGCGGCGCCACCGCTGGTACTGCTCCAATGGGATGCGCCTCGGCCGGACGTCGTCATGCCCGCAGTGTAATCGTGCACATGCGTTCGATTGTGGGGTTGGCGCGACGATGGCGGCCGCGCCGACAACGCATCAAGCCGACTAGGCGCGCGAACTCGCGTGCACGCCCATCACGCCGATCACGACCAGGCCGATGCTCGCGAGCTTCACGGCGGTGGCGGGTTCCTTGAAGTAGAGAATGCCGATCGCCGCGGTGACGGCCGTGCCGACTCCCGACCAGACCGCGTAGACAACGCTCAGGCCGAGCACCTTGATGACGAATGTGTTCAGTCCGAACGAGACGGCGTAGAACACAAAGATCAGCACCGAAGGCGTGACCCGTGTGAAGCCGTCGGACAGGCGCATGCACACGGTGCCGCAGATCTCGAAGAAGATCGCGATCGACAGCAGCCACCAGGCCTGCGCGAACGTGGGCGTGAAGCTGGCGATCGAACTCATCGCGGTGCTGGCGGAGATTCGACGCTCGCCGTCGGCGCACCGCGCCGGCTCACGATGGCGGCGGCACCGCGCCGAGCACGATGCGAATCTTCATGACAGTAAACACGACCCACAACACCAGCAGCCAAAAGAAGGCGACGAGCCCGAGGTGCCGATCCAAGACCACGCGCGGCGTGATCCAGCGTGTCGCCTTCATCACCGGCGACGTGAGTGTCTTGAAGAACCCGTACACCAGGTTCTGATCGCGCTTCGACCCGGCAACCACCCACAGCACGCCCTGGCCCAGCATCGCCACGCCGGCGATCTCGGTGAGCGCCTTGAGAATCACGATAATCTCGAACATCGCTACAAGCCTGACAAGAACATTCCATGGACCATTGGCGATATTACCTGGGCGCGAGACTGCTCGAGCTGCTGGGTCGAAAGCCCGCGGCGATCGCCTTGTACCTGGTGGCGCTGAAATCCGAGCCGAAGTTCGTGCGCGCCCAGAACCGGCTCGCCTACCTGCTCGCCGCGCTCGACAAGTTCGACGACGCTCGCACGCACTTCGAGCATGTGCTTGCCGCCGACCCCAGCAACGCGGTGGCGCATTTCAACCTGGGTTTCGTGCTCGACAAATTGGGCCGCTTCGATGCGGCAATCAAGGCGTTTCGCGAAGCGACGCGCCTGAACCCGAAGATCGACCGCGCCTGGTACGGCCTGGGCTTGTCATTCGCCGCGCTGGGCCAGCATGATGAAGCCGCCAAGGCCCTGCACGAGGCCGCGACGCTGCAACCGATGAACCCGCACGCCTGGTATCAGTTGGGCATGGCGCACCACACCTTGCAGCACACCGACAAAGTGACCGAGGTGACCATGCACCTGTTTCGCTTCGATCCGCGCATGACGCGCCGCCTGATTCGCGACACGGCGCGCGCCGACCTCGAGCATCTTGTCAAGGACCTCGTCGTTTGAGGTCACCAACCGATCTCAGCCGAAGACCACCTGCGTGACCTTGAACTTGCCGCTCGCATCCTTTTGAAAGATGAGGATGGTCTCGTTGTCGACCTGATTCTGGTTGTCCGGGTCGAAAGTGATCCGCTTGTAGGTCCATTTCTTGGTGTTCGGACTGGTGGCCTCGATGGCCGCGGGCTTGCCGAACTTCCCCTCGACCTCCTGCTCGATCTTGTCCGTGACGAAACCGATGAACAGGCCACGCTGCTGCCCGCCGTCGGAGCAGCCGGTCATGGCCAGCACAACGCCGCAGGCGACGGCAACCAGAATTGCTTTCATTTCCGATCTCCCCGCAAAAAGAATGGCCGCGTAAAAACAAAGCCCGCCGAAGCGGGCCTTGTCCGTGTCAGCGGCCCGAGTCTATCTGGCTTCGCTGACCACCGTATCGCCCCGCAGGTGCGGGTAGCGCACGTGCTCGACCAGTTCCTGCACCTCCTTGGACGGCGGCGAGGTCAGATAGCTGACGATGACGATGGTGAGCAACCCCACCGGCAGACCGAACATGCCCGCCGAAATCGGGTTGAGGCCGAACCACAGGTCCATCTTCGGCACGCCCATGTTGGTGAAGAACGGGTAGGTGCGCAGCATGTAGTACACGCAGACGCTCAAGCCCGCGATCATCCCGACGATCGCGCCCCACTTGTTGGCGCGCTTCCAGAACACACCCAGGACGAGCGGCGGGAAGAACGCCGAAGCCGCCAGCGAGAACGCCGCGCCCACCAGGAACAGGATGTCTCCAGGTTTGAACGACGTCACCCAGGCGGCCGTGACCGCCACCACGATCAGCAGGACCTTGGAGAGCGTCACGCGCTTCGTCGTCGAAGCCGACGGGTCGATCATCTTGTAGTACAGGTCGTGCGATAGCGCGTTGGCGATGGTCAGCAGCAGGCCGTCCGCGGTCGAGAGCGCCGCCGCGAGGCCGCCGGCCGCGACCAGGCCGGACACCACGTACGGCAGACCCGCGATTTCGGGCGTCGCCAGCACGATCAGGTCGCCGCCGATCACCACCTCGGCCCACTGAACGATGCCGTCCTTGTTGATGTCGGTGATGTTGAGCAGTCCTGGGTCCACCTTCGCCCATGCCGCCGCCCAGGCGGGCAGCGATGCGAACTGGCTGCCGACGAGGTTGGTGAACATGTCGAACTTCGCCAGCACCGCTAGGCAGGGCGCCGTGAAGTACAGCAGGAAGATGAAGAACAGAGACCAGAAGACGGAAACCCTGGCCTGCTGCACGCTGGG
>JANOLA010000013.1:0-1983 GCA_031419535.1 Burkholderiales bacterium
CGGCCAAGTGGTCGAGCTCAATGCGTGTGCCCACCGAATCTTCGCCGGGGTCGAGATGCTTGCCCAGCAGATCGCGGCACGCGATCTCGATGTCGCGCACGAGCATCGGCGTCGCGTAGACGCGCGCCTTCTCGCCCATGAAGTCGATCGTGCGGTCGCGGTCGACTTCGACGCTCGCGCTGCCGCTGATGCCGGCTTGGAGGGTGTTCTTCATCACTGGTCCTTTCGTGTTTGTGCGCGGGGTTTCGAGCGTCACAAGCCCAGATAGGCCTGCTGCACATGGGCGTCGCGCAACAGCTCCGCCGCCGGCCCTTGGAATACGATCCGGCCGGTTTCCATCACGTAGCCTCGATCGGCGATGGCCAGCGCGGCGCGCGCGTTCTGGTCGACCAGCAAAATCGTCGTGCCCTGGCGCTTGAGCTCGGCGATCTGCGCAAAGATCTCGGCCACCAGGCGCGGCGCCAGGCCCATGCTCGGCTCGTCGAGCAGCAACAGCTTCGGTGCCGCCATCAGGGCGCGGCCAATCGCGAGCATTTGCTGCTGGCCGCCCGACAAGGTGCCTGCCGGCTCGCGGCGCTTTTGCGCAAGCGCCGGGAACATCACCATCACCTGGTCGAGCCCATCGGCCGAGCCGCGCGCGAACGCGCCGAGCAGCAGGTTGTCTTCGACGCTCAGCGGGCCGAACACCTGGCGGCCCTCGGGAACCTGCACGATGCCCAGCTGGACGCGCTGGCGTGCCGACAGCCGCGCCAGGTCCTGCCCATTGAGGCGGATCGCACCGCCGCTGGCCGGCTGCACGCCGGAGATCGTGCGCAACAACGTGGTCTTGCCGGCACCGTTGGCGCCAACCAGCGCGACCAGCTCGCCGCTGCCCACGCGTAAATCGACGCCGGCGAGCGCCGGGATGCGCCCGTAGCGGCTGCTGAGGGCGGTCACGTCAAGCATGGCTGGGCAGGTCTCGTTCGACGCCGAGATACGCTTCGATCACGGCCGGGTCGCGTGCCATCTGCTGCGGCGTTCCTTCGGCGAGCTTTTTGCCATGGTCCAGCACGAGCACATGGTCCGAGACCTCCATCACGAGCCGCATGTTGTGTTCGACCAGGATCACCGTCGTGCCGTCGGCGGCGAGGCGCTTGATCAGCGCATCGATCTCGCGCGCTTCGGTCGGATTCAGCCCCGCGGCAGGTTCGTCGAGCAACAGCAACTGCGGCTCGGTGGCGAGCGCGCGTGCGATCTCGAGGCGCTTGAGCGCACCGTACGGCATGGCATCGGCAGGCGCCTGCTCATAGCCGGCCAGGCCAACGCGCTGCAGCAACCGGCGCGCGATGTCGCGGCATGCATCTTCAGCGCGCTTCAGTGCGCGAGTGCGCAGCAGCGCTGCCAAGATCGAGGTGCGCTCACGCAAGTGGCGGCCCGTCATCACGTTTTCCAGCGCCGTCATGTTGAAGAACACCTGCAGGTTCTGGAACGTGCGTGCAATTCCGGCGGCAGCGAAGCGGTGCGTGGCCTGGCCGGCGAGGTTGCGCCCATTGAGCCGGATCTGCCCGGCGTCGGGAACGTAGATACCGGTCAGCATGTTGAGCAAGCTCGTCTTGCCTGCGCCGTTCGGGCCGATGATCGAATGCACCGCGCCGCGCCGGATCTCGAACGACAGGCCTTCGATGGCGTGTACGCCGCCGAAGGACTTGGAGACGTTGTCAACAGCGAGCAATGTCATCTCGTGCCCCACCCCAACCAGCGCCCGAGCGTCGGCACAATGCCCTGCGGAAAGAACACCCTCGTCGCGATCAGCACCGCGCCGAAGACCATCATCTCGTAGTCCTTCAGCACGGTCAGCAACTGCGGCAGCGTCGTCAGGATCAGCGCGCCGACCACCGCGCCGTAGATCGACGCCATGCCGCCGAAGACGACCATGATCACGAGCTCGACCGAGTGCATGAACGAGGCCTTGGCCGGTGTGATGAAGCCGGCGTAGTGAGCGGT
>JANOLA010000014.1:0-10780 GCA_031419535.1 Burkholderiales bacterium
CCCCGAGCCACCTGCCCCAGCACCTGGGTGGCAGGCTGACTCGTGGCGGGCCACCGCTGGTGGCAGCAGGGTGGTGGTGGCGCCCCCGGTCGGAGGCCCCATTCGCGGTGTCCTGGCTCTTCGCGTGCTTGGTCGGTGATGACGCGGCTGTCCGTTGTGGACCTCGGTGATGCCCCGCGAGCGTGGGCCGGAGAACGGGGGCGCCGCCACCGCCCTGGGGAACGGTCGCTGGTGGGCTGGGCGTGCACGGACAAACTGTTTCGCCAGAAGCCTCGGCCATCTGCCCTCCCGCGGAGGTTGGCATGCGCGCAACAACGAACGGCAGCAAAGGGCCGAACGCCGCCGCAAGATACGATGCCGTTGAACGCGAATGCGTATAGAAGCCAGCAGCGAGGCGCGCAGCGGCAGCAGAGCCTCAGCGACAGTTCGGCGGCAGGTAGTCGCGCGTCATCACTTGCGCTGCGTTGACACAGTGTCATTGCAGCGGCACAACAAGCGCGCCGGGCGCGCATCGGCGAGAGAGGAAACACCTCACGATCGCGCGGAACAGGCCTTGCTTTGACAATGTGGCCGTGCACCTCGAACCGTTCATGGACTTGACTTCGCCGCTTCGCAAATCGCCCCAGGCCCACACGCTGCTCAGCGTGCGTGCGCCCGGGCGCTTGCACCTGGGCTTCCTGGATCCATCGGCAACGCTCGGGCGGCGCTTCGGCAGCCTGGGCTTGACGATCGACGGCTTCGAGACCGAGGTCGAACTGGGCGCGGCGAGCGCGGATCGCATCAGTGCCGATACGCCCATGGCACAAGCCGACGCCGAACGTGCCGCGCAGCACCTGCATCGCTTGCGCGAGCGCACCGGCCGGCATGCGCCCTTGGCATTGCGGCTGCGCAGCACCTTGCCGGCGCACGCGGGCTTCGGCTCGGGAACGCAACTCGCGCTCGCGGTCGGACGCGCGTTCGCGCTCTGGCACGGCCTGGACCTGGACACGCCGACGCTGGCGCGTTGGCTGGCGCGCGGCCAGCGCTCGGGCATCGGCATCGCCGCATTCGATGCCGGCGGCTTGTTGCTCGACGGCGGGCCGGGCGCCGACGGCGCGCCCGCGCCGCTGCTGGCGCGCCTGCCCTGGCCGAACGACTGGCGCATCGTCGTCGCGCTCGACGTGGGCCAGCACGGCCTGCACGGCCCTGCCGAGCGCGAAGCGATCGCGCGGTTGCCGCCCTTGCCGCAAGCGCAAGCGGCCGAGCTCTGTCACCAGGTGCTGATGCGTGTTCTTCCGGGCGCGGCGAGCGCCGAGTTCGCGCCGTTTGCCGCCGGCATCAACCACGTGCAGACGCTGCTCGGAGACCATTTCGCTCCAGCCCAAGGCGGCAGCGCCTGGACCAGCCCGGCCGTGGGGCGATTCATGCAGTGGCTGCGCACGAGCTTCGGCGACGCGGCCGCCATCGGCCAAAGCTCCTGGGGGCCGACGGGCTTTGCATGCGTGCCCTCGGCGGTGGCGGCGCGGCAACTGATCGCGGCGGCGCGCGGCGCCGGCGTGGTCGACGCATCGCTGGAGCTGCGCAGCGTCACCGGCCGCAACCATGGCGCCACTTTCAACCCAACCCCACCATCGATGTGACCACCATGGAACGCCCCTACATCCTGCACATGTTCACCCCGGGCCGCCAGATGAGCCCGTTCGACATCAACATGGCGGCCGACGCCGGCTATCAAGTCATCGTGCCGTACACCGAGGTCGGCCTGGACGCGGTCTCCGGCCTGACCCAGGACACGATTTTTTCGCGCGGGCCGAAAGGCGCCGCGCGCACCGGCATTTTTCTGGGCGGGCGCGACGCGCTGCTCGCCGCCGACATGCTGGACCGCGCGAAGGCGTCGATGCTCAAGCCCTTCGTCGTGTCGCTGATGGCGGACCCGAGCGGCGCCTACACCACGGCGGCGGCGATGCTCGCCTGTGTCGAGGCCGCGCTGCGCCGCAACGGCGGCGACGGCCTCGCTCGGAAAACGGTGCTCGTGCTCGGCGGCACCGGGCCGGTGGGGCGGATTGCCGGCGTGATCGCGGCGCGCTGCGGCGCTGCCGTGATGCTGTCGAGCCGCGGCGGCCTGGCCGCGGCGCAGGCCGCCGCGCGGCAAACCGGCGAGCGATTCCAGGTCGAATTGAACGGCGCCTCCGCTGCCGACCCCGCGGCGCTGCGCGATTCGCTGGCCCGCGCCGACGTGCTGCTCGCCTGCGCCGCCGCTGGTGTGCAGGTGGTCTCGGCGCAAGACCTGACGCACGCGCGACGTCTGAAAGTCGCGGCCGACCTGAACGCCGTGCCGCCCGAGGGCATTGCCGGCCTGGGCGCCATGGACGACGCAAAACCACTGCCCGGCACGCAGGCGCTGGGCATCGGCGCGCTCGCGGTGGGCAACGTCAAGTACCAGACCCAGCAGCGCCTGCTCGTGCAGATGCGCGAGGCGCAGAAGCCGGTGGCGCTGGGTTTTGCCGAAGCCTTCGCGATGGCCCAGTCGGTGCTCACCGAGAGCGCCGCCAGGGGCACTTCCAATTGAGGGGCCAGAGCGTGACAGGCCATTCAGTTCCTCCACGCCGCGCCGACCGACGGCGCTGGGACAGGCGCGTCGCTCAACCCGGGCTCGAGCTCGGGGCAAGCAGCGCGAAGCCCTGCAAGGCTCTGAGGCCAGCCGATCCGTGCACGCCATCGCCGTAGCGGCGCTTTCGGCGCGGCAGCTTGCGCAAGCCGCGGCACGAGCCGGCCTGGAAGTCGTCGCCCTCGATGCATTCGGCGACCGCGACACCTGCGCGGCGGCGTCGCGCTGGGTGCCGATCGGCGCGAGCGGTGCGCTGCGCATCGACGCCGCACAGCTGCTGGACGCACTGCGCTCGCTGGCGCGCAGCGGCGCGGTGCAGGGCTGGGTCGTCGGCAGCGGATTCGAAGCTTGCCCCGAATTGCTCGAGCAAGGCGCGGCGCTGTTGCCGCTGCTGGGAACGGCCGGCGCCGATGTGCGCCGGGTGCGCGACCCGAAGACGTTTTTCGACACGCTCGACGCGCTGGGCATCGCCCACCCCGAGGTGCGCCTCGACGCCGCCGGCCTGGGCGCGGGCTGGTTGATCAAGGACTTCGGCGCGTGCGGCGCGAGCCACATCCGGCACGCAGGCGATGCCCACGACCGCAGCCCCATCTTCCCCCTCTCCGGCACGCGTCAACCGAAGGCTGGCGCCTTCCGGGTGCCGGAGAGCGGGCTTTGCTCCCTCTCCCTTCGGGAGAGGGCAGGGGTGAGGGTGTACGCCCAACGCGAAGCCGCAGGCACGCCGATGTCGGCCACTTTCATCGGCAACGGCAGGCGCGCGCTGCTGCTCGGCTGCAATCGACAAATCGTGCGCCCGTTCGACGGCGGGCCGTACCGCTTTCACGGCGTGATCGGCCCGCTCGCCGTGCCAGCGCCGGTGCGGCGCGAAATCGCGCGGATGTTGGATGCACTGACCGCTGCCTTCGCGCTGCGTGGTCTGGGAAGCCTGGACTTCCTGCTCGACGGACACACCGTCCGCGTGCTCGAGGTCAACCCGCGTGTGCCGGCGAGTCTGGCGCTGTACCCGCGGGTGGGCGATCAGCCCGTGTTTCGCGCGCATCTGGCGGCGTGTGCGGCCTATGGCGACACCGACTTTCCCGACGACCCGTGGCGCACGGGTGCGGCGCGCGACGCTGCCGCTGCGTCTGCCGCTGCCGCTGCCGACGCCGACGCCGACGTTGACGTTGACGTTGACGCCGACACCATTTCCGCTGCCGAGCGGCCTGTGCGCGGCACTGAGATCATTTTTGCACCGCGCCCCGTGCGCGTGAGCGCCGCGGCCGCCGCGCAACTCGCGACTCTGCCCGCCACCCACGACCTGCCGCGCGACGCCTCACCCGGCTCGCATGCGACACACTTCGCCCCTGGCGAGCCGCTGTGCAGCGTCAGCGCCAGCGGGGCCGATCTGGCAAGCGTCTTGGCCGAGTTGGCGCGACGCCGCGACGCCGTGCTGGACATCCTGCAAGTCCCGGAGACCGTTGAATGAGCGATCACCCTTCTATGTCGGCCCCCGGCGGGGGCGAGCAACCGCCTTGGGGCGGCCCGGCGACGGTTGCTCAGCCGCTCGCGGCGTGCACGCTCAGCGTGAATGGCCAGGCGCGGCCTTTGGTGGAAAGGCTGCTGCGTGACGCCGACGCGCTGCGCGTCCGAGTCGAGCGCAGCGCCGCCGGCATGACCCTGGTCGACGCCGGAATCGAAGCGCCGGGCAGCGTTGCCGCGGGCCTGCTGATCGGCGAGATCTGCATGGGCGGCTTCGGCAGCGTCACCTTGAACATGGGGTCAGGCAGCGATGCGGCCGCCGGCTGGCCGAGCTGGCTGACGGTGCAAAGCTCCTCGCCCGTGCTCGCCTGTCTGGCCAGCCAATACGCCGGCTGGAGCCTGGCCGCGAGCCGGTCAGAAACCGGCGCGAAGAAGTTCTTCGCGCTCGGCTCGGGCCCGGCGCGCGCGCTCGCGGCGAAGGAGACGCTGTTCGACGAACTCGGTTACCGCGACCGCGCCGAGCACGGCGTGCTCGTGCTCGAAGTCGACCGACCGCCCCCGCCCGTGGTGGTGCAGAAGATTTTGCGCGACACCGGTCTGGCCGCGGCAGGGCTCACGCTGATTCTCACGCCCACCACCAGCGCCGCGGGCACGACCCAGGTCGTCGCGCGCGCGCTCGAAGTGGCGCTGCACAAGGCGCATGCGCTCGGCTTCGCGCTGCGCCACATCGTCGACGGCGTGGCCAGCGCGCCGCTGCCCGCGCCCAGCCCCGACGCGGCAATCGCGATGGGCCGCACCAACGACGCGATTCTTTACGGCGGCCGCGCACACCTCAGCGTGCGCGGGCCCGACGCCGCGGCGCGCGAGCTCGCGCAAAAACTGCCGTCGCGCAACTCGCCCGACTTCGGCCGCGGCTTCGCCGAAATCTTCAAGGAGTCGGGCCATGACTTCTACAAGATCGATCCGGCCTTGTTCGCGCCGGCCGAGGTGTGGGTGAGCAACCTCGACAGCGGCAACACCTGGCACGCCGGCGCACTCGACATGGCGCTGTTGCGCGAGCTGTGGTTGCAGGAGGCCTGAGCGATGCCGCCACGAGCCCGAGCGCCGGGCCGCCCCAAGCCGGGCTCGAACCTCTCGGAGGGTCGGTCGCCGTACCCGGTGACCGGGGTGCCGTCATTTCACGTCGCGATCATGACGGATGAGGCCGGCTGGCACACCCGCCAGCTGCAGGCCGCGCTGCGTGAGCGAGGTGCCGTGGGGCGCTGCGTCGACCTGGCGGACTGCCGCATCGACACCGCCGCAGCGTGGCACGGCCTCGCCATCCCCGGCTTCGGCCGCGATCTGCCCGACGCCGTGCTGGTGCGCGGCATCGCCGGCGGCAGTTTTGAGCAGGTGACGAAGCGCCTGGGCGTGCTGCACGCGCTGCGCGAACTCGGTGTGCCGGTCTACAACGACGCGCGCGCGATCGAGCGCTGCGTCGACAAATCGATGACCACGTTGCTGCTGCACGCCGCGGGCGTGCCGACGCCGCCGACCTGGGCGCTCGAGTCGCACGCGACTGCGCAGCGCCTCGTGATGGCGCAGGCCGCCGCCGGCCACGCGCTCGTGCTCAAGCCCCTGTTCGGCTCGCAGGGCAAGGGCTTGATGCGGATCGGCGCCGTGGATGGCGGCTTTGTGCCCTTGCCGGCGAGCGACGCGCTCGGCCCGGGTTTCGGCGCGCTCTACTACTTGCAGCGCTTCATTCCCGCGCTGGCCACACCGGGCTTCGACTGGCGCGTGCTGGTGATCGGCGGGTGTGCCGTGAGCGCGATGCGCCGCATCAGCGAGCACTGGGTGCACAACGCCGCGCAGGGCGCGCGCTGCGAAGCCGCCGTGCTCCACCCCGAACTGAAACAAATCACCGAAGCAGCGGCGCGCGCGATCGGTGTCGACTGTGCCGGAGTCGACGTGATGCCCAGCGCGCCGGGTTCGGCTGCCGGGCCGGCGCTGCAGGTGCTCGAAGTCAACGGCGTTGCCGCCTGGCAGGGCTTGCAGGGCGTGACGCGCTTCAACATCGCGCGCGCCATCGTCGGCGACCTGTTCGAGCGCCGCATCCCGGCCGCATCGCCGGTATCGCCCGCAGCGCACGCGCAACGCCCGAGCCATGCCGCGCCGGTGCGGCGCGCATGAGCGCCCCCAGGGCCGGGCCAGCCCGGCCCGCCCCCCGTGGGGGTTCAAGCAAAGTGGCAAAGCCACATTTGCTTGAGAGACCGCCGCACCGCCCCGGATTCGAAGGATCCACTTGCGTGGGCCAAGGCAACGATCGCGCTGCGGGTCGCGAAGCCGCACCTTTGAACCCCTCCGATTTGGCGGCGCGCTTCGCCTTCGCGAAACATTGCTTCCTGCGCGCCTGCGCGCTCGACGTGGCGGTGCGCAAGCCCGGCAACGTGAGTGTGCATTCGGCCGGCCACGGCATGGACGCGGCGCTGTTCGTGGCCAGCGCACGGGCCGCGGTGGAGCCACTGTTCGAGGCCGGGGCGCGGATCGGCGCGCGCATTGAGGCCGCGGCCGCTGCGACCTGGCGCGCCGCCGGCTGCAACACCAATCTGGGCATCTTGTTGCTGTGCGCGCCGATCGCGCGTGCCATCGAACAGCCGGGTGCATTGCAAAGCGCGGCGGCGCTGCGTGAAGCGCTGGAAGCGGTGCTCATCGATCTCGATCTGGAAGACTCGCGCTGTGCCTACCGCGCGATCGCGATGGCCCATCCCGCCGGTCTGGGCCACGTCTCTCACGAGGACGTGCACTCCGAGCCCCAGTTGCCGCTGCGCGCCGCGATGGCGCTGGCTGCGTCGCGCGACAGCATCGCACGCGAATATCTGAGCGGCTTTGCATCACTGTTCGAGATCGCGCCGCTGTGTCAAGGGTTTTCACTGATGTCGAACGCCCCTGGCGATCCGCCGAGCGCGCAGTGCATCGCTTGCGTGCAGCAGGTCTACCTGCGTTGGCTGGGCGAATTTCCCGATTCACACATTGTTCGAAAACACGGGATGGCCCTGGCACATACTGTCATGAGCGCGGCGCAAGCGTGGCGTGAGCACCCGGCGCCCGACGCCGACGCGGCCTTCGCCGCGTGGGACGAAACGCTCAAGGCGCAGCGCGTGAACCCGGGCACCAGCGCCGATCTGACGGTCGGGGCGCTGCTGATCGCCATGCTGCTCGGGCTTCGGTCGAACCCAGGCGCGCAGGCGTGGCATGGAAAGTGATAGCCTGAAAGAGGCACCGGTTTGCAGGCCGGCGGTCATTCGCTCAGAAACACACTCACAGGAGATAGGAAAGCCATGGCAAAAATCGATCGCATGATGGTTGGCGAGTCGCTCGTCGGTGAAGGCAACGAAGTCGCGCACATCGACTTGATCATCGGGCCGCGCGGCAGCCCGGTCGAGACCGCGTTCGCCAACGCTCTGACCAACAACAAGGACGGCTTCACGTCGCTGCTGGCCGTCGTCGCGCCGAACCTGCTGACCAAGCCGTCCACCGTGATGTTCAACAAGGTCACGATCAAGGGCGCCAAGCAAGCGGTGCAAATGTTCGGGCCGGCCCAGCGCGCGGTGGCAATGGCGGTGGCCGACAGCGTGCAGGACGGCACCATCCCGATGGCGGAAGCCGACAACCTGTTCATCTGCGTCGGCGTGTTCATTCACTGGCTCGCCGAAGACGACAAGAAGATCCAGGACTACAACTACCGCGCCGTCAAAGAGTCGATCCAGCGCGCCGTCACCGGCTCGCCTACAGCGGCTGAAGTGGTGGCCAAGAAGGGCAGCGCGGCGCATCCGTTCGCGGCCAAGTAAACAAGAAATCCGGGCTGCCCAGCGGCCCGAGAAGAAAACGCATCGCGACGCGGTGCGTGGGTGGGAAGAGGGATAGTGGAAGGGTTGAAACTGGCCGGCCTCACAAGGACGGGCCAGTTTTTTTTTCGCTTGACGGGAACGCAGCGTCGGACCAGGGCTGATGCCGATCAGCGCCCCCCCGGCACCATGCCGCTGCCGATCAAGCGCAGCACCGCCGCGCCGCGCTGGGCACGCCCTGCCGACATGTCGGGTTCGGGCGCAAAGCGCTCGATCTGCACGCCCACCGCGTGAACGTCGTCGAACTTGCGCGGCTTCACCACCTTCACGCGCACCCAGGCGGCGCCGAATTCATCGATCAGCAGCGTGGCGATCGTCTCCGCGAAGGCCTCGAGCAGCTGCACCCGGTGTTCGCGCAGCAGCTGCCGCAGGCGTTCGCGCACCACGCCATAGTCGATCGTGTCGGCGATCGCGTCGGTGTCGCACGCCGCCGCACGCCGCACGCCGGCGTGCAGGTCGATCACCAGCGGCTGCGGTGTCTGCAGTTCGCTGTCGTGAATGCCGATCACGGTGTGCCCGGTGAAACCCTCGATGAAGATCAAGTCCAGCGGCGCCGCACGCCGATCTTCGGGCACCTGCAGGTGCCATTCGCGCGCGTGGGCGTCTCCTGAGTTCGAGCTGGGGCTCGGCAAATTCATCGTTGCTCCTCGTTTTTCTTGCCACCGGTTGCAATTTACGCGCCCGTTTGTCCGCCGTCTACGTGTTTCACCCGGTGCGCGGCGCCTTTCCGGCTGACGACAATCGTCTATTCTGTCCGGTTCCCGGATCGCGCATCGAAGTGGAGGATCGTATGTCCCTGAGCATGCGTGAGGCTCATGAGCACGCCGACCGCATCCTGCGGCGGGTGCGCAACGGCGTGAGTGAAAACCGCGACCCGCGCGGAGATGCGGTGGCGCAGTCGTGGAGCCGCTGCGTCAACGACTACCGGCTGGACCCGGCCAAGCCGCTCGAGCCGGTGTTCATCAGCCGCGCCGAGCTCGACGAGCGCCGGGCAAGGCGCGCCGACGTGATCGCCTGCGCGCGGTATGAGATGACCACGCTGTACCAGCAGCTCGGCGACGCCGAAGCCGCGGTGGTGCTGACGGATACCGACGGCGTGATCGTGCACATGGTCACGTCGCCCGAATTCGCCGCCGACGTCGGGCCGCTCGGCCTGCGCGTGGGCGGCATCTGGAGCGAAACAGCCGCCGGCACGAACGGCATGGGCACCTGCCTGGCCGCGGGCAGCCCGGTGACGATCCAGCGCGACAAGCATTTTTTCACCCAGTTCGCGCAGCTCACCTGCTCTGCCGTTCCGGTGTTCGACCCTTCGGGCGAGATCACCGCGGTGCTCGACGTCACGAGCCGCTCCAGCCTGATGCAGCAGCACCTGCTGGTGTTGCTGGGAATGACGGTGCGCATGATCGAGAACCGCTTGATCGACGCGCGCTACCGCAACGCGCACCCGCTGCACTTCCACAGCCGGCCCGAGTTCGTGTACACGCTGCACGAAGGCAAGCTCGCGGTGGGCGACGACGGGCAAATCCTCGCGGCGAATCGCAGCGCGCTGTTTCAGCTCGGCATGCAGTCGATGAGCGACATTCGCACGCGGCGCGTCGAAGACCTGTTCCAGACCTCGCTCGAAGACATGCTGGCGCGCAGCACGTCGGCGTCGTTCCATCCGGTGGTGACGTACCGCACCAACGCGGCGCTGCGCTTTTTCGCGGTGGCGCGCCGGCCGGCGGCGGCGGCGAATGCCGCGCTGCCTTCCGCGGGATCGGTCACCGCAGTGCCGGCCGGCACCGTGGTGACGCCCGTGGCGACCCCCGACGCCGGCCTGCGCGCGCCGGCTCGCCCGCCTTCCCCACGCGCCCCCGGGGTTGACGCCGCCGAGGTCTGCTTCAAAGACCCGCGCCTCGTGGCGCACCTCGACACCGCACGCCGCGTGATCGCGCGCCAGACGCCGCTGCTGCTGTGCGGCGAAACCGGCTCGGGCAAAGAGGTGTTCGCGCGCGCGGTGCACGACGCGAGCCCGCATGCGAGCGGCGCGTTCGTCGCCATCAACTGCGCGAGCCTGCCGGAACAGTTGATCGAGTCCGAGCTGTTCGGCTACCGCGCCGGCGCGTTCACCGGCGCGCAGCGCACCGGGCGGCGCGGCAAGATCCTGCAGGCCAACGGCGGCACGCTGTTCCTCGATGAGATCGCCGACATGCCGCTCGAATTGCAAGCGCGCTTGCTGCGCGTGCTCGACGAGCGCCAAGTCACGCCGCTCGGCACGGAAGAGACGCATGCCGTGGACTTCCAGCTCATCAGTGCCAGCCACCAGCACTTGCCGACACGGGTGCGCGAAGGGCGCTTCCGCGAAGACCTGTACTACCGGCTCGCCGGCATCGAACTCGCCTTGCCGCCGCTGCGCGAGCGCAGCGACCGGCGCGAGCTGATCCACGGCATGCTGGCGGCCGAGTCCGGCGGCAAGGCCAAGCTGAGTGCGGATGCCGAACGGCTGTTGCTCGAACACCCCTGGCCCGGCAACCTGCGCCAGTTGCGCCACGTGCTGCGCACGGCAGCGGCGTTGGCCGAGGCCAAGCCGATCGCGCGAGAGCACTTGCCGTCCCTCGTGGTCAGCGCCGCGCCGCCGTCGGCGGCCACCGAACCGACGGCGGCGCACGCGCCCAACCCGAAGCAATTGGCGCACTGGGCCGGCACGCCACAGGCCGACGCGGCCCAGGCGCACCTGCCGGTCAAACTGAACCCGATCCAGGCGAACGAGCGCCAGGTTCTGCTCCAATTGCTCGAACAGCACCGCTGGAACGTGAGCAATGTCGCCAAGGCGCTCGATGTCAGCCGCAACACCCTCTACCGCAAGCTCCAC
>JANOLA010000015.1:0-3626 GCA_031419535.1 Burkholderiales bacterium
TGCGCGCGTTTGCTCGTGATGTATGGCGGCAGCATCGTCGAAAGCGGGCCGACGCCAGCCGTGTTCGAACGTCTCGCGCACCCGTACACGCGCGGTCTGTTCGGTGCCCGGCCGCGGCTCGGCGCGACGCGCGGCACGCGGCTGCCGACGATTCCCGGGCGCGTTCCCGAGCTCGCCGAGCTGCCCGCCGGCTGCCCGTTCGTGCAGCGCTGTGCCTGGGCGATCGGCGAGTGCGGCGCCGCGCCGCCGCCCTGGGTGGATCTCGCGCCACCCGCCGGCGCGGCCGGTCCGGGCGCCGCGCACGGCGCGCGCTGCGTGCGGCTGGCCGACATGGGGCAGCGCTGAACCGGCCCCTCGCAGGCCACGCGAAACCTCCCCCGGCGGTTCGCGGCGTTGCCCGTAGCCGCACACCGCCTGAAACAATCCACACAGATTTCACACTTCTGTCGCTCTCGGCGGCCAGACTCGTGGCGCAGCGGCGCGATGCCTCAAGGCGCAAGGCTGCCAGCCGATAAATACGACGAACCGCCGCGGTCAAATTGCCGCGCCGGACACCGATGCTTTCCGACACCCCCGTTGCTGAATCGATTCCCGTGCACGCGCTTCGCGTGGGAATGTTCGTCCGCCTGGGCGGTGGCTGGATGTCGCACCCGTTTCCAGTCAACAACTTCAAGATCGCCACCGCGCAGCAAATTGCGACGATTCGCGCGCTGGGTGTCGAAAGCGTGAGCTGGGACCCCAGCCAGAGCGACCTCGAGTCGGGCGACTCCGAGCGCGTCGCGACCGCTGCGCAGGAAGCTCGCGCCAACGCAAGCGCGCCTTCGAGCCCCCTGCCCGGCAGCGCCGCTGAAGCCGAGTCGCGCCGCGCCGCGCTGCTGGCCTGGCAACGCGCCGCGCAAGCCGAGTGCGAACGCCAATTCAATGTGTCGGCGCTGGCGTGCCGGCAGGCGCTGAGCCGGGTCGCGAGCGACCCCGAGCAAGCCAAGCTCGAGGTCGAGTCGCTGACCCGTTCGCTGCTGGGCAAGATGCTCGAGCACGAAGAGCAGTGCATTCGACTGCTGCGCGACACGGCGGGCAACGACGCCTCGACGCATGCGCTGAACGTGAGCGTCTTGTCGTTGCTGCTCGGGCGCAGGTTCGGCCTGTCGCAGTCCGAATTGCTGGACCTGGGAGCGGGCGCGTTGCTGCACGACATCGGCAAGATCGGTATGGCGCAGCGCCTGCACCACCCCGACGAGTACTTCACCCCGATCGAGACCAAGGCCTTCGAAGAACATGTGGCCTTCGGCCTGCAGCGCGGCCAGCAGATGGGTTTGCCCGCGAGCGTGATGCAGATCGTCGCGCAGCACCACGAGATGGCCGACGCCAGCGGCTTTCCGCTCAAGGTGGGCGGTGAACGCATGAGCGATGCGTCGCGCATCGTCGCGATGGTCAATGCATACGACGGCCTGTGCAACCCGCAAGTCGTGAAGCGCGCCGTCACGCCGCACGAAGCGCTGGCGCAGATGTTCACGCAGAGCAAGGCCCGGTTCGACACCACGCTGCTCAGCGTTTTCATCAAGCTCATCGGCGTCTATCCGGCCGGCACGACGGTGCAGTTGACTGACGACCGGCTGGCCGTCGTCGTCTCGGTGAATTCGGCGCGCCCGCTCAAGCCGCGCGTGGTGGTGCATGATCAAAACGTGGCGCGCGAAGACGCCCTCGCGATCGACATCGGCGACGAGCCCGGCCTGGGCATCCGGCGCAGCGTGAAGCCGCAGCAACTGTCTGCCCCCGCGCTGCACTACCTGGCTCCGCGCCAGCGCGTCGCGTACTACTTCGAGCCGGGCAACCGCGAGCAAAGCGCCTGAGCCGCGCGCAGGGTCGGCGTCCGACTGCGCAAGCCGCGAGCGGCGCAGCCGCCCGACCCACGATGAGGCAGCCGACTCGCCAGGCGGCACAATCGGCGCCGAACAGCGCGCGCGAACCGGCCGGTGCCGGCACTTCGCGCACGCGGTCCCTCACCGAACCTCCTCCATGCTGTACAAATTCAAGTCGAAGGCCGCGGGCGACGTGATCATGCTCGGCCCCAACGGCGACCAGGTGCTGCGCATCATCGGCAAGGAGCCGGCGGCGAAGGGCATCGTCGAAGCGCAGGATCTGGCGCGCGCCATCGCCGCGCTCGAGGCGGCGGTCGCGGCCGACGAGGCCGCCGCGCCGGCGGGCGAAGCCTCGCAGCGCGAACGCGTGAGTCTGCGCCAACGCGCCTGGCCGCTGGTGGAGATGATGAAACGCGCGCAGCGCGCCGGCCAAGCGATCGTGTGGGGGGTTTGAGGTGCAGATCGAGCCGACCCGCATCGTCGCGATTCGCCATGGCGAAACCGCGTGGAACCGCGAGACGCGCATGCAAGGCCAGCTCGACATCGCGCTCAACGCCAACGGGCTGCGCCAGGCGCGCAGCCTGGCCGCCGCGCTGGCCGACGAGGCGTTCGACGCCATCTATTCCAGCGACCTGCTGCGCGCCCAGCAAACCGCGCAGGCCCTGGCCGCGTCTTACCTTGCCCCGATCGTCACCGACGTCGGTTTGCGCGAGCGCTGTTTCGGCGCCTTCGAGAGCCTGACGTATGCCGACGTGCTGGTGCGCTGGCCCGACCAGGCGCGGCGCTGGCACCACCGCGACCCCGACTTCGGCCCGGCGCAGGGCGAAGTGCTGCGCGACTTCAATCAGCGCTGCCTGCACACGCTGACCCGCCTGGCGGCGGCGCACCCGGGCCGCAACATCGCCATCGTCACGCATGGCGGCGTGCTCGACTGCCTGTACCGGGCCGCGACGCGCATCGATCTGCAAGCGCCGCGCTCCTGGGATCTGGGCAACGCCAGCATCAACCGGCTGCTCTACACGCCCCAAGGCTTCACGCTCGTCGGCTGGAGCGACGACGCGCATTTGCAAGACGCAGATCAAGACGCCGCGCTCGACGACGCCGATGAACGGCTCGGCGCGGCCGGCCTTGGCGCGGTGTCACGCTCGACCGTGGGTGCCGCGTGACAGGTACCCAACATCGGTGCCCGATGAACGGAGCCGCATGAACCGGATTGGCGACAGTGTTGAGGCGATCGACACACCCGCGCTCGTGATCGACCTGGATGCGATGCAGCGCAACCTGCAGAGCATGGCGGCGTTCGCGCGTGAGCGCGGTCTGCGCCTGCGCCCGCACGCGAAGATGCACAAGTGCGGGGCGATCGCGAAGCTGCAAATCCAGGCCGGCGCCGTGGGCGTGTGCGTGCAGAAAGTCGAGGAGGCCGAGGCGCTCGCGGCGCAAGGAGTCGAAGACATCTTCGTCAGCAACGAAGTGATCGCGCCGCACAAGCTGGCACGCCTGGCGGATTTGGCCCGGCGAATTCGGATCGGTATCGCCGTCGATTCGGAGCTGGGCGTGCAGCGCCTCGCGTTAGCCTTGCGCAGCGCCGGCGCGACGGTCGACTGTTTTGTCGAGGTTGATGTGGGCCAGGGCCGCTGCGGCATCGCACCCGCGGCCGCGGGCGCCTTGGCGTTACAGGTCGTGGAGGCCCGCCAGCACCAGGCTGGCCAGCAGGCTTAACACGGCACGGCCCAGCACCATCGCACGCGGGCACACCGCGGCGCGGCG
>JANOLA010000016.1:0-2929 GCA_031419535.1 Burkholderiales bacterium
TGCATGCGCAAGCTGTTGACCATCCTCAATGCGATGCTCAGAGACCAAACGATGTGGGACCCCACACGACATCTTCAGACCTCAAAAAGTGCTTGACTTTGAACACAGTTGCTCTCCCGCAAGCGGGGGAGGGGGGCAAACTGCCTCTCCATCGCTCTCTCCCTCTCCTTCTCCTTCTCCCTCTCCCGCTAGCGGGAGAGGGCCGGGGTGAGGGCCGGCCGGGGTGAGGGCTGAACCATGGAGCCCCTCAAGAACTTCATCAACGCGCAGACGGTGCGCGACACCGCGCACCACTTGCATCGCGCGTGGCCGCAGTTTCCGCGCAAGGTCTTCGAACCACGTGCGACCGCGGGCCTGGCCGAGCTGGAATTGAAGGCTCGCGTGCTGCACTTGTGCGTCGCGCTCGAGGCCTGCTTGCCCGAAGACTTTGCACACGCCGCCGACATCATCGAAGCCAGCCTCGCGCCCGTGACCGACGACGATGCACCCGATGCGCCACGCAAGATGGACAAGGGCCTGGCCGGTTGGGCGATCTGGCCGCTCGGCGAGTTCGTCGCGCGCTGCGGACTGGCATGGCCCACGCGCGCGCTGCGCACGCTGCACGCACTGACGCAGCGCTCGACAGCAGAGTTCGCGATTCGCCCCTTCATCGAGCAGCACCCTGCCCTGAGCTTCGCCACGCTGATTGAGTGGACGCGCGACCCGAGCGCCCATGTGCGGCGGCTCGTCAGCGAAGGCAGCCGGCCGCGCCTGCCCTGGGGCATGCAATTGAAGACGCTGATCGCCGACCCGTCGCCCACGCTGCCGCTGCTGCTGGCGCTGCAAGACGACCCGAGCGAGTACGTGCGGCGCAGCGTCGCGAACCACCTGAACGACATCGCGAAAGACCATCCGGGCGTGGTCGCCGACTGGGTCGAGCGCCACTTGCCGGATGCAACTGCGCAGCGCAAGGCCCTGCTCAAGCACGCCTGCCGCACCCTCGTCAAAGGAGGCGACCCGCGCATCATGAAGGCCTGGGGACTGGCCAAACCGTTTCGCGGCGAAGTGCGCTTCAAGCTGTCCAAGCGCCGCGCGGTGCTCGGCGACTCCATCGAAATGCAGGTGACTTTGCAGTCAAGCGCCGCACGCGCTCAGAAGCTCGCGATTGACTACGCAGTGCACCACGTCAAGGCGAACGGCGAAACCACTGCGAAGGTTTTCAAGGGCTGGACACTCGATCTCGGCGCGAACGAAGCGCGCGAGTTGCGCAAGGGCCACTCACTGCGCAGCGTCACGACTCGGCGCTACCACGCGGGAACCCACACGATTGAGCTGCGCATCAACGGCCGGCCTGCGGGCAGCGCGAATTTCGAGCTTCGAGTCTGAGAACGCGCGTTCGGCACAGTTCAATCTCGGTCTGCCTTGGCGCCTGCCTCGCAGCGCGGGTCCGGGCCATAACTGGTGCTGGCCACCTGGCCCTGCGGGCTCACGCCCACCAAGAACCACAGGCATTGCGGCGAATCGAAGCGGTACGCAAAAATCGTCTGCTGGCCCGACCAGACGCCGTATTGATGGGCAGGGTGGCCGAGCGCCAGCAGCACGTCGTCGCGGGCCATGCCGTTCTTGATCGTCGCGAAGTTTTCCTCAAAGAGCACCTGGGTCGCTTTCACCAACAAGCCCGAGGCGTCGAAATCGAGCATGTAGGTGTGCAAACCAAACGGCCCGCGCGCGAACTCGAGCCGCTTGGCCCCGCCGGCCAGCGAATACTCGCCGCTCGGCTTGCCGAGCTTGGCGGTCGCGTCGGCCAGAGACGCGCGCGGCGGTAGCGAATCGGGGCTGTAGGAAGCGCAGCCTTGCAAAGCGCTGACGGCCATGAACAGAACCGGCCCAAGCAAACGGCGCACAGACATGATGAACCTCCAGACAATGAACGGATGTATTTTGACTGTGTGCCAGGCGCTTGGTTGCATGGCGGGCCTGCCTAGAATCGACCGACTCTTTCGAACCTGCCGATGCCCACGCCCCTGCCCTTCATCGAACCCCTGGCACATGGCGTATACGTCATCGACACCGGTTTCGTCCGCCCACGCTTCGACGCGAGCCACCTGATCGTCGAGAACGGCCGCGCCGCGTTCGTCGACACCGGCACCAACCACGCGGTGCCGCGCTTGCTCGATGTGCTCGGTGCGCTCGGTCTGACGCGCGAAGCGGTCGATTACGTCATCGCCACCCACGTTCACCTGGACCACGCCGGCGGCGCGGGCGCGCTGCTGCAACACCTGCCGAACGCAAAGCTCGTCGTACACCCAGCGGGAACGCGCCATCTGGTCGACCCGAGCCGGCTGATGGCGAGCGCACGCTCGGTCTACGGCGACGCGGAGGTGGCGCGGTCCTACGGCGAGCTGGTCGCCGTTTCACCCGAGCGCGTGATCGAAACCGACGACGGCATGGTGCTGCACTTGGCCGGCCGCGCGCTGCAATTCATTCACACCCCGGGCCACGCGCGGCATCACCACTGCATCTGGGACGAGCGCAGCAGCGGCATGTTCACCGGCGACACGTTCGGCGTGGCCTACCCCGAATTCACCAGCGCAGGCCGGCCGTGGCTCATTCCTGCGACGCCACCGACGCAGTTCGACCCTGAAGCGCTGCGTGCGTCAGTGCGGCGCTTGCTGGGCTTCGATCCGCGGCGCGTCTACCTCACACACTATGGCGAAGTGACGGACGTGGCGAGACTCGGCGCCACCTTCCTGGCGCGGCTGGAGCAAATCGTGCAGCTCGGCGCAATGCTGCGCACCCACCCGCAACGCCCGGAAGCGCTGCGCCACGGCCTGGGCGAGCTGTACCGGAGCTGGCTGCGCGACCATCGCTGCCCGATGCAGGAGGCGCAGGCCCTGGCGCTGCTGACCGTTGACATCGAACTCAATGCGCAGGGCATGGACCACTGGCT
>JANOLA010000017.1:0-5840 GCA_031419535.1 Burkholderiales bacterium
GTTCGCCGATGGCGCGAACCTGCGCGACGCCTATACGGGCGCGAGCGTGAAGGTCGCCGGCGGCGAGGTGAGCGTGACGGCACATGCGCGCGGCGTGGTGCTGCTGGAGGTGGCGCCATGAAGCGAGGCCAAACGCTCGCACTGTTCGTCGCAGCGTTGATCGCCGGCTGCGGCGGTGGCGGAGGCGGAGGCGGCAGCACGCTGCTGCCGCCACTCGATGCGACCTACCGCGCCAGCGGCCGCGCTGCCGCGGGGGACGTGTTCGTGCACCTGTTCGAATGGCGCTGGGCCGACATCGCGCGCGAGTGCGAAACCTTCCTTGGGCCGGTGGGCTACGCCGCGGCGCAGATCTCGCCGCCGAGCGAACACGTCGTCATCACCGGCGGCGTGGGCTACCCGTGGTGGCAGCGCTATCAGACCGTCAGCTACAAGCTCGACCAGTCGCGCTCGGGAACGCTCGCCGAATTCAGCGACATGGTCTCTCGCTGCAACGCCGCGGGCGTGAAAATCTACGCCGACGCGGTGATCAACCACATGACTGCCGGCGCAGGCGTCGGCAGCGCCGGCAGCAGCTACACGAAGACGAGCTACCCGGCGGTGCCGTGGTCGGCGGGCGACTTCCACTCGAGCTGCGGTGGCAACATCAACTACGCCAGCGCCGCGAGCGTGCAACTGTGCGAACTCGTCGGCCTGGCCGATCTGCGCACCGAAGACGATGGCGTGCGCAGCCGAATCGCCGCCTACCTGATCGCCTTGCACGCGGAAGGGGTGGCGGGGTTTCGCATCGATGCCGCCAAGCACATGCAGCCGCGCGACATCGACGCGATCGTCTCTCAGGTCAATGCCGCCGCGTTGGCCGCGGCTCCCCCGCGCGCGCTGCCTTACTTCTTTCTCGAGGTGATCAACAACGCCGGCGAGGCGGTGACCGCCCAGCAGTATTTCGGTGTCGGTTACGCGTCGGGCGGGGCTGCCGACGTGACCGATTTCCAGTACGGCTACCGCATCACCGATGCCTTCACCGGGCGCGGCAGCGCGACGCTGGCGTCGCTGCAAACGCTGACGAACGGCCTGCTGCCGAGCGACAAGGGCGTCGTCTTCGTCGACAACCACGACAACCAGCGCGGCGAGAACCTGTACTACGCGTCGACGGTCGGCGGCGTGCCGGTCTACGATCTCGCGGCTGTGTTCATGCTCGCGCATCCGCACGGCGCGCCGAGCGTGATGTCGAGCTACGGCTTCGTCCGCGGCACGCAAGCCGAGAAGGACGCCGGCCCGCCCTCCAACGCCGGCGGCGAGACGCAGTCGACCTTCGACGCTGGCGGCACGCGCTGCACCCGGACGCTGGGCAGCGCGCAGGTCGGCAGCTGGATTTGCGAGCACCGGCTCGGTGCGATCGCCGGCATGGTCGCGTTTCGCAAGGTCACTGCGGGTGCACCGCTCGTGCATTTCCAGGTGATCGATGGCGACAACAACCGCATCACGTTTGCCCGCGAAGGCAAGGGTTTTGTCGCATTGAGCCGAAGCCTGGGCGCGGTGTTCACGGCGGCGACCACGCTGCCCGATGGGAACTATTGCAACATCGCGCAGTTCAACTATCAGCCGGTGCCGCCGCTGTGTTCGGGACCGGCTGTCAGCGTCGCCGGCGGAACCGCGTCGATCTCCCTGCCGGCCAATGGCGCCGTGGTGCTGCACATCGGCGCGAAGCTCTGACCGATCCCGATCCACCCACCAACCCTCAAGGAGTTCCCACCATGCAAAGACGTTCCCTCATCGCCGCCGCAGCCCTTGCTGCCACTCTCGGTTTCAGCATCGCTCGGCCGAGCCACGCGCAGGCGATCCCCGAAGTGGCCAAGGTGCCCGACGCGATGATTTCGCTGCACTACTTTCGCCCCGACGGCGCCTACGACGGCTGGGGCGTGCACTTCTGGGAGAGCTTCGAGAAGGTTGAAAACGGCAAGGTCACCGGCCCCAAGACGAAGAGCGACATGCCGGTGCTCAACATCTCCTGGTCCGCGCCGATGAAGCCCACCGGCAAAGACGGCTTCGGCCTGTACTGGCAACTCAAGGCCGACGAGTTCCGCAACGGCAAGTACAACTACATCGTCCACAAGGGCGACTCGAAGGACTGCGCCCGCGACTCGGTGTGGTTCAATACCCAGGCCAAGCAGGTCTTCATCAACCAGGGCGACTGCACCGCCTACTTCAGCGTCGAGGACGCGATCAAAGCGCGCAAGTAAGGCACGCACGCAAGAGGCAGCCGAGGCGCAAGCGAGGCGCACCGGCCGGGCAAAAAAAGAGCGCCCCGCAGGGCGCTCGATGTGCAAGAACTCTGTGATTCTCGTCTTCGCCTACCACCAGGCCTCGGCCTGGAAGCCGTAGCTGCTGCCGCTGGTGCTCGTACCGAATGGGCCAGCCGCACCGCCAGCGACCGTGCCACCGCCCGTGCCAAAGACACCGTCACGCGCTTTGTCGTTCCACTTGGCATAGGTGTAGAAGAAACGAAGTTCCGGGCGGGTCCAGAAGCCACGGCCAGCCACCAGCGTTGGCGCGATCGTCAACTTGGTCAGTTTCGCGGCCGCCTGATTCTGCGCTGTAACCTTGTTCAATCCGGCTTCCGCCTGGAGCTTGAAGTAGTCGCTGAAGTGATACACCGGCCGCGCGCCGATGTAGGTCCACTTGTAGTTGTTCTTGAAGTTCCAGTGGCCAATCACGCCCATGCCTGAAATGTCGGGCGAGATCTGCACCTGCAGCGTGTCCTGGATGCCCCAGCTGCCGTCCTGGTTGCCAGGCGTGTTGTTCGGGTTGCCAAGATTGGGAGCGTTTGCGGAGCCGGTGCCCTTGGTCACAAAGAGCTTGTTGACGCCGCCCAGCACCGGCAGCGACCATTCAGCCGTCACCGCCGTGCCGCTCTTGCTGTTGGGGAGCTTGGTGTCGGCCGTGTTGTACTGCAGACCGGCCTCGAGTGAGCCGGCACCGCCCAGATTGATGTCGTGGACGCGCCCATCTAGCATCGTCGTGGCGTTGTTGTTCGGGTTGTTGGCGCCATTGTTTCCATTGGCACGGAAGATCGCCAACGAGCCCTTGATTTCCTGCCCGAGCTTGATCTTCTCGATGCCGGCACCAGGCCCGGAGTTGTTCCAGTAGAAGAAGTCGGTGATGTGCACGTCGTGGCGCTGGTAGTAGCGCTTGCCGATCCATGCGCTGCCGCCGTTCAGGAACGGCAGGTTCTTCGCTTCGGCCCAGTTTTGGCGCAGTGCGATGTGGTTGCCGGGGCCGGCCAGGTTCTCGAAGTCGGTCTGGCCCGGGGCGAAGTAGCCGAGCATCAAGTGGTAGTCGAACTTGACCCCGTCTTTGCCGTCGAACAGGCTGTGGTCGAACTGCAGCTCGCCGTAGGTACCGCACTCGTTGCCGAGACGGAAGTTGCCGTTGCCCTGGGCGCCGGGCAGCCCGAAGCAAACCTGCCCGCCGTCCTTGCTGCCCCAGCCGATGCCACTGCGAAAGTACCCATGGAATTCGAGCGCCTGCGCCGAACCGGCCACCGCCAACAACGCCGCCGCCGTGATCGGCAGCAGGGCGAATCGTTTGTCTTTCATGAAGTCTCCTGTGAGTGAGAGTGAATGGCTTCAAGAATGAAGCCGACGGACATCAGCACGCCTCGTCGTCGCCAAGGCGATCTGCTGCGGTGCCGGATTTGCGTACCGGTCGTGGCGGGACGCAAGAACGCGGGAATGCAATGTCGGCATGAGCGACTCATTGCGGCAATGGCGCGACTTGCGCACTCGCTCGCGCCAGAGCGAGCGGTCGCCCGGCCGCAGCCACGATCGCCGCCACAAAGGGCACGTGCCCATGCTTCTTGTCTCGCTCCTGGTCGGCCAGCATCGCAGCCGCGCCTGTTTTGGACTCGATCTGGTTCGAATGGCTCAATGTAGCAAGCTACCTGCGACACTCCAAGATGAAGAGCGGATTCAAGTGCCATCTGTCGCCAGCACGCGACGCCACCGCGGTCATCCGGCAGGGCATCGGGTAAGTCCGGATGTACGCGCAGGGCCTTCTCGCAAAGCTGCATCTTCCTTCTCCTTAGCAGAACGACCATGATCAGCATCAAGCGGAGAGGTTGGCCCAGGTGTCGAAACGAGTCCTGGTGACCGGTGCGTCGCAAGGCCTGGGGCGCGCCCTGGCGCATGCGCTGGCGCGGCGCGGGCATCGCGTCGTCCTGGTCGCGCGCAACGCCGATGCGCTCGCACAGTGTGCCTCCGAGATCGCCCAAGCGCACGGTGACCGGAACGTCGCGTGGATCGCTTGCGACCTGCGCGATACGGACGGGATCGCCGCGCTCGCGGGCTCGGCCGAACAGGCTTTCGGCGGCATCGACGTGTTGATCAACAACGCGGCGATCGGTCCATACCGGCCGTTCCTCGAGAACTCGCCGCAAGACCTGGCCGACCTGCTCGCGCTGAACCTGGAGGCGCCGATGCGCCTGATCCACGCCCTGCTGCCAGGCATGTTGGCGCGCCGCGACGGCATCATCGTCAACATCGCGTCCGACCTGGCGCGCCGACCGCTCGCACAGATGGCGCCGTACGTCGCGAGCAAACATGCGCTGTTGGGTTTTGGCGCCTCGCTGCATCGCGAACTGCGCGGCCGCGGGGTTCGGGTCACGACCGTGATGCCCGGCATCATCGACAGCAATTTCAATGGCTCGACCGAAGGCAGCCGCGACCCGCGCTGGGCGTTGCCGACAGCCGACTTGGCGCTCCAGATCGCCGCGCTGATCGAGTTGCCTGCGACGATGGTGATCGACGAGCTCGTGGTGCATCCGGCCGAAGGCGACTACTGAGCGCCCCAGGGCCGGGCCAGCCCGGCCCGCCCTCCGCGGGGGGTTAGCAAAGTGCCAAAGCCACCTTTGCTTGAGAGCGCCCCCAGGCGGCGCAAACGCGGCCGCCCCCCGCGGGGGGTTGAGCAAAGTGGCAAAGCCACCTTTGCTCAGGAGACGCGATATTGACCGAGATCCACCTGCTCGGCGACTGACGCGCAGCGCAAGCCGATCCGGCGGTCAGCCATGGCGACGCGTCTCGGCTACTTGACGTCGAGCAGCGTTTTCACCTGCTCCAGCAGCTTCATCGCTTCGGCTTCACGTTTCTCCTTCATCATGCGGTCCATGTCGCCGCGCAGGCGGCGCGCCTCGTCGGTCGTGCTGGGCGGGTAGATGCGGGTCTTCAGCGCCGTGTCCACCTTCTTCGTTTCCGCCATGTATTCGGCGCTGGCCGCGGCCGCATTGAGTGAAATGCCGACGATCGCCGCAGCGATCAATGTCTTGAGCGTATTCATAGGGTCTCCAAATCAGGATCAGTGGCGATGCCGTAGGGTGCCCGGCAACTTGGCGTCCATCAGTCGCCTGTGCGGTCGCCGTCTTACAGCAGATTGGCGCGGCGAGCGGGGTAGGTGGGGCGGCGTTGGGCATGAACGAAGCGCATCTGTTCGTTGATCGACAAAAATCGACAAACACTTGGCAACCAGAATATCCTTGCGCCGGACGCCGACAGCCGACAGAACAATCACCCCGAAGGCCAGCTCAGGAGACAAGCGATGCAAGGCTTGGCGATCGCCCCCACCGAATTGCCGCCCGAGTGCGAGGCCTTGCGCGCCGAGGTGCGCGAGTTTCTGGCGGACGCGATGCGCGATGTTCCGGCGAAAGCCCGCAACCGCAACTGGTCGGGCGCGAACCCGGAGTTCAGCCGCCGCTTAGGCGAGCGCGGCTGGATCGGCATGACCTGGCCCAAGCGCTTCGGCGGCCACGAGCGCAGCGCGCTCGAGCGCTACGTGGTGCTCGAAGAACTGCT
>JANOLA010000018.1:0-9929 GCA_031419535.1 Burkholderiales bacterium
GCGCACGCGGCGCAAGTGCCGTGGACGATCGACGATTTCGAGCGCATGCGGCGCAGAGTTCCGGTGCTGTGCGATCTCAAGCCCTCGGGCAAGTACCTGGCGGTGGATCTGCACAAGGCCGGCGGCATTCCGCAGGTCATGAAAGTCCTGCTCAAGGCGGGGCTGCTGCACGGCGATTGCATGACGATCACCGGCAAGACGATCGAGCAGACGCTGGCCGACGTTCCCGACGTGCCGCGCACCGATCAAGACGTGATCCGCGCCATCGACAATCCGATGTACCGCGAGGGCCATCTGGCGATCCTGCGCGGCAACCTCGCCCCCGAGGGCGCGGTGGCCAAGATCACCGGCCTGAAGAATCCGAAGATGACGGGGCCGGCGCGCGTGTTCGACGACGAACAAAGCGCGATGGCGGCGATCATGGCGCAGAAGATCAAGGACGGCGACGTGATGGTGCTGCGCTACCTGGGCCCGAAGGGCGCCCCCGGCATGCCCGAAATGCTGGCTCCGACCAGCGCGCTGATCGGCCAGGGCCTGGGTGAAACGGTGGGACTGGTGACTGACGGGCGCTTTTCCGGCGGAACCTGGGGCATGGTCGTCGGCCATGTCGCGCCCGAGGCGTATGCCGGCGGCGCGATCGCCTTGGTTCACGAGGGTGACTCGATCACGATCGACGCGCACACCTTGACACTGCAGCTCAACATTTCAGCCGAGCAACTGACTCAGCGCCGTGCCGCGTGGAAGGCGCCGGCACCGCGCTACACGCGCGGCGTGCTCGCCAAGTTTGCGAAGAATGCGTCCAGTGCAAGCACAGGGGCGGTGCTGGACCTCGGCGAATAGCCGCTCGCAGTCACCCGCGCGCGCAAGGGGCAGGTGGCATGACGGTGAACCTGGCGGCGCGCATGGAACAGTCACCCGCGCGCGCAAGGGGCAGGTCGCAGTCGCGGGGCTCAGGATTTCTTGCGCCGAGCCTTGGTGTTCAGCCCCAGCGCAACGACGTTCTTCTCGCGCCGCTCCTCTTTCTTGCGATCCATGCGCTCCATCTCACGGCGCTTGGTCAGCCCCGAGGAGTCTGACCACGCCCACCACCCGATCGCAAACACGAACGGCAACGCGAACTTCCACAGATCCCCGGTCAAGTTCCAGGTCCAGTCGGCGAACGGGCCGATGCTGAACAGGTTGAGCAAGATCACCAACACGCCCACAGCCACGAACCACATTTCCAAACTCCCAGTTTTTCAACGGCGCCCGGCCCTAGCGCGTCAACCTGCCGCTCTTACAATCCGTTGCTCCGAATGTATCCTCGGCGACCCAGAGCCATCACTCCTCCCAGAAAGGAAACCATGAAGTTGTTCCCTGCTTTCACACTGCTGCTCGCGGCAACCGCGGGCGCGGGCCCTGCCCTCGCCAACGCCGATCTGGCCAACAAGAAGAACTGCATGGCCTGCCACGCGGTGGACAAGAAGCTTGTCGGCCCGGCCTACAAGGAAGTCGCCGCCAAATACGCGGGCCAGAAAGACGCCGTCGACAAGCTGGCGCAGAAGATCCTCAAGGGTGGCTCGGGCGTCTGGGGCCCGGTGCCGATGCCGCCGAACGCGCAGGTCAGTGAGGCCGAAGCCAAGCAACTGGTGCAATGGCTGATGACGCTCAAGTGAGGCGCCGCCGCCGCGCCCCATGCAACTGACGCCAGAGCACGAAGCGGTCAGGAGCACGCTCAAGCGTTTCATCGCGCAGGAGATCAATCCGCGCGTTGACGCGTGGGAGGCGGCTGAAATGTTCCCCGCCCATGAGGTTTTCGCTGGGTTGGGCAAGCTCGGAATGCTCGGGCTGACCAAACCCACCGAGTTCGGCGGTGCGGCGCTCGATTACTCGTATTCCGTCGTGATGGCGGAGGCGCTGGGCGAGATCGCCTGCGGCGGCATTCCCATGGCGATCGGCGTGCAGACCGACATGGCCACGCCGGCGCTTGCACGCTTCGGCTCCGACGCATTGCGCCGCGAGTTCCTCGCGCCGGCGATCAGCGGCGAGCATGTCGCGTGCATCGGCGTGTCCGAACCCGGCGCCGGCTCCGACGTAGCCGCCATCAAGACGACAGCGCGCAAGGTCGGTGGCGACTACCTCATCAACGGCGCGAAGATGTGGATCACGAACAGCCTGCAGGCTGACTGGATGTGCCTGCTCGCCAACACATCAGAAGGCTCGGGCCACAAGAACAAGAGCCTGATCGTGGTGCCGATGAAGACGCCCGGCATCACGGTGGCGAAGAAGATCCGCAAGATCGGCATGATGTCCAGCGACACCGGCCTGATTCACTTCGACGACGTTCGCGTGCCGCAGAGCAACCGCATCGGCGATGAAGGTTCAGGCTTCACCTACCAGATGATGCAGTTCCAGGAAGAGCGCCTGTGGGCCGCGGCGAACGCGATTCAGGGCCTGCTCAACTGCGTGCAGCTCACCGCCGACTACGCGCGCGAACGCCAGATCTTCGGTTCGAGCGTGCTCGACCACCAGACCGTGCATTTCAGATTGGCCGAACTCAAGACCGAAATCGAAGCGCTGCGCGGCCTGACCTACATGGCGACCGAACACTACGTCGCCGGCCGCGACGTCACGGAATGGGCGTCGATGGCCAAACTCAAGGCCGGCCGGCTGCTGCGCACTGTTCCCGACGCGTGCATGCAGTACTGGGGCGGCATGGGCTACACCTGGGACAACCCGGTGTCACGCCTGTACCGCGATGGGCGCCTCGCGTCCATCGGCGGCGGCGCCGATGAAGTGATGCTCGGCATCATCTGCAAGTTCATGCACACGCTGCCGGCCAGGCGCTGAGCCCGGCCGGCAGCGCGTGGCCGCCGGATCGACGCGGTCACTGCGGCCGGGCGTACTCCGAAACCACTTTCCACTTGCCGTCGACGATCTGCGACAGCCGCGACGCGTCGCTACCCAGGCGTTTCGTGGACGAAAACGTCGCCTCCGGGCTGCCGAAAATGTCGGGCGCAATCTTCATCGTGTCCATCGCCTTGATGAACGACTCGGTCGTCAAGTTGTTGCCCGCCTTGCCCGCTGCCGCTGCCAGCGCGTCGATGATGTTGTAGCCATAGGCCGAGAACACGGTCGGGTCTTCATTGAACTTGGTCTTGTACTTGTTGGCCCAGAAGCTGACCTTCTGCGACGCGTCGTCCAGGTACGGGTGCTGTGTGGCCATGCTGGCGTACAAGCCGTCCATCGCCTTGCCGCCCAGCTTGTGGATCAGGTCGGTGTAGGCCGCACTCGAGCCGACGAACATCGGGCTGAACCCGGTCTTGCGCGATTCGCCGATCGTGCCGATGGTTTCGCGAATGATCGTCCCCATCACGACGAGGTCGCATTCAGCGGCCTTCATGCGCGCCACTTGCGACGAGAAGTCGGTGGCGCCGCGCTTGTACGACGTCTTTTCCAGCAGCTCCATGCCAATGCTTTTCAGCCCGGCTTCGGCGCCGCGCAGCACTTCGAGCCCGAACTCGTCGTCCTGGTAGATCGTGCAGGGCTTCTTGATGCCCTTGTCTTTGACGATCTTGGGCAGATGGGTTCGCATCTGGTCGTAGTACGTGACGGCGAACGAGTACTTCAGCTTGTGGAACGGGTCGTACATCTCGCGCGCCGCCGTCACCGGGAAGAAGTTGATGACGTTCTTCTCGAACTGCACCGGCATCGCGGCGTTGTTCTGCGCCGTGCCGATGTGGCCGGCCATGATGAAGATCTTGTCCTGGTTCACGAGCTTCTGCGCCGCGAGCACGGCCTTCTTCGGGTCGTAGGCGGCGTCTTCGACGAGCAGCTTGAGCTTGCGCCCGTTGATGCCGCCCTGCTCGTTGATCTCGTCGACCTTGAGCATCATCCCCAGCCGAACCTGCTTGCCGAACCCGGCGATCGGGCCCGACAGGTCCTGGATGGATCCGATCGTGATTTCGGTTTTGCTCACGCCTTGCGTCTGGGCCGCGGCCCATGGCAGCGCTGCGGTCAACACAAGGGCCACGATGCTTAGCTTCAATTTCATCTTCATCCTCCAATCAACGGTTGCACTGGGACTTCGGGTGGGAACTACTTCTCTCTACGGCTTCACATACTCCGACACGACCTTCCACTTGCCGTCGACAAGCTGCGACAGGCGCGACGCATCGCTGCCCAAGCGCTTCGTCGCCGAGAAAGTGATCTGCGAGCTGCCGAACATGTCGGGCGCGATCGTCAAGCTGTCCATCGCCTTGATGAACGAATCCGTCGACAGGTTGTTGCCCGCCTTGGCCGCCGCAGCGGCGAAGGTGTCGACGATGTTGTAGCCATAGACCGAGAACACGGTCGGGTCTTCGTTGAACTTGGTCTTGTACTTGTTCGCCCAGAAGCTGATCTTCTGCGACGCATCGTCGGTGTAAGGGTTCTGCGCCGTCATCGCCGCGTACAGGCCGTCCATCGCCTTGCCGCCGAGCTTGTGGATCAGATCGGTGTAGGCCGCCACCGAGCCCAGGAACACCGGGTTGAAACCGGTCTTGCGCGCTTCGCCGATCGTGCCGATGGTTTCGCGGATGATCGTGCCCATCACCACCATGTCGCACTCGGCGGCCTTCATGCGCGCCACCTGCGAAGAAAAGTCAGTCGCGCCGCGCTTGTACGAGGTCTTCTCCACGATCTCCATGTTCAGCTTCTTCAGCCCCACCTCGGCGCCGCGCAAGACTTCGAGCCCGAACTCGTCGTCCTGATAAATCGTGCAAACCTTCTTGAGGTTCTTTTCCTTCACCAGTTTGGGCACCATCAGCACCATCTGGTCGTAGTAGGTCGACAGCATCGCGTACTTCAGGCGATGGAACGGCTCATACATTTCACGCGCCGCGGTCAGTGGCAGAAAATTGATGACGTTCTTTTCGAACTGAACCGGCATCGCCGCGTTGTTGTGCGCAGTGCCGATGTGCCCGGCCATGATGAAGATCTTGTCCTGGTTGACGAGTTTTTGCGCCGCGAGCACCGCCTTCTTCGGGTCGTACGCCGAGTCTTCAACGAGCAGCTTGACCTTGCGGCCGTTGATGCCACCCTGCTCGTTGATCTCGTCCACGCGCAGCATCATGCCGTTGCGCGACTGCTTGCCGAAACCGGCAATCGGGCCCGACAGGTCCTGGATCGTGCCGATCACGATCTCGGTCTTGCTCACGCCTTGCGGCTGGGTTTGGGCCTGAGCGTGGGCCATCGGCAGCAGCGCGGCGAGCGCCACGCCAAGAGCAGCGTGCATGCATTTCATCGTCAATCTCCAGTGAGTTCGGTGGGTCATCGCAGGGCAGGTTCAGCGGTACATCGCCTCGATGTGCTCAGCATACTTCTTCTCGACGAACTTGCGCTTGAGCTTCATCGTCGGCGTCAGTTCATCGTCTTCGGCGCTGAGCTGCGTTTCCAGCAAATAGAACTTCTTGATCTGCTCCACACGCGCGAACTTCTTGTTGATGCGCTCGATCTCGCCCCAGATCAGCTCGCGCACTTGCGCGGCGCGCGTCAGGCTCAAGTAGTTGCTGAAGGGGATGTCGCGGTCCTGCGCGAATTTCTCGACGTTCTCTTGATCGATCATCACGATCACGGTGAGGTAAGCGCGCTTGTCGCCCACCACCACCGCGTCGGTGATGTAGGGCGAGAACTTCAAGTCGTTTTCGAACTCACTCGGCGTCACGTTCTTGCCGCCCGCCGTGATGATGATGTCTTTCATGCGGTCGGTGATGCGGAAGTAGCCATCGGCGTCGACCGTGCCCACGTCGCCGGTGTGCAGCCAGCCGTCAGCATCAATCGTTTCCGCCGTCTTCTCTGGTTGGTTCAGATAGCCCATGAACACGTTCGGGCCGCGCACCATGATTTCGCCGGTGGACGGGTCGAGCTTCACTTCGTTGTACGGGCACGCCGGGCCCACCGAGCCGGGCTTGATGCGGCTGGCGGGCATGTAAGTCGAGGCTCCGCACGACTCCGTCATGCCCCACACCTCGAGCATCGGAACGCCCAGCGCCAGATACCACTTCACCAGGTCGGGCGAAATGGGCGCGGCGCCTGTGACGAGGAAGCGCGCGCGATGAATGCCGATCAGCTTGCGCACGTTGTTCAGCGCAAGCCAGCGCGCAAGCGTGAACTGCGCTTTGAGCGCGGCGCTGACGGGCTCGCCGGCGAGCACGGACTCGGCAATCTTCGCGCCGATGCCGATGCCCCAGGCATAGATCGCCTGCTGAATCTTGCCGGAGTCGCGCAGCGAGATCGCGACCGCCGAATAGAACTTCTCCCACACGCGCGGCACCGCCGTGAACACCGTGGGCGCGATCTCGCGAACGTTTTCGGGAACGGTCTCCGGGTTCTCGACGAAGTTCAGCACCGCGCCGGAATAGACCGACGAATACTCGCCGCCAATGCGCTCGGCAATGTGGCACAGCGGCAAGAAGCACATGCGTTCGTCGCTCGAGTCCTGCACGACGATGCGGTTGAAGCCGCGCACGGTGTAGACGAGACCTGCGTGGGAGTGCATCGCGCCCTTGGGCTTGCCGGTGGTTCCCGAGGTGTAGACGAGGATCGCCAGGTCTTGCGGGCGGCACGCCGCGGCGCGTTCGTCCAATTGAAGCGGATGGCTCTTCGCATGAATGCGCCCCAGTTCGCGCAAAGCGGCCAGGTCGATCACCTGCGGGTCGGAAAAGTCGCGCAACCCTTCGGGGTTGAACACGATGATCTTGCGCAGCTGCGGCAGCGAAGCGCGGACTTCGAGCGCCTTGTCGAGCTGCTCGTCGTCTTCAACGAACAGGTAGCGTGTGCTCGAGTCTTCGCACAGGTACTGCGTCTGCGACGCCGAGTCGGTGGGGTAGATGCCGTTGCACACCGCGCCACAGCTCAGCACGGCCAGATCGGCCAGCACCCATTCGATCACCGTGTTCGACAGGATCGACACGCACTCGCCCGGTGCCAGGCCCAGGCTCAACAGGCCGTCGCCGATTTCGCGCACCGCCTGCGCCGTCTGCGCCCAGGACCACTGCCGCCACAGGCCGAACTCCTTTTGGCGCATGAAAACCTGGCCCGCGCGCTGGGCGGCGGCGTTCCAGAACGTCGCCGTCATCGTGTCGCCGGGAACGATGACCGCGTCATTCGGCTTCAGGTGGTCGAGATTCCAGAGGTTGCTCATCTGCCTGCCTGATAGGGTGTAGATCAGCGCCAATTCTTCTTTTTCTTCCAGCGCCGTTCGCCGCGCGCGCCGGTTTCCTTCATCCCGAGATAGAACTCCTTGATGTCGTCTTTCTCGCGCAGCCGCTCGCAGGTGTCTTCCATCACGATGCGGCCGTTCTCCAGCACGTAGCCGAAGTCGGCCACATTCAGCGCCATGTTGGCATTCTGCTCGACCAGCAGAATCGTCGTGCCGCGCTCACGATTGATGCGCACCACGATCTCGAAGATCTCGCGCGTCAGCAGCGGCGACAGTCCCAGGCTCGGCTCGTCGAGCAGAATCATCTGCGGCGCCGCCATCAGCGCGCGCGAGATCGACAGCATCTGCTGCTGCCCGCCCGAGAGCAAGCCTGCGTCTTGCGTCGCGCGCTCTTTCAGAATCGGGAAATAGCGGTACACCGATTCGAGGTCGCGCGCGACACCGTCGCGGTCGTGACGCGTGTACGCGCCCATCATCAGGTTGTCGTGCACCGAGAGCAGCGCAAACACTTCGCGCCCTTCAGGCACATGGCTCAGGCCGCGCTGCACAATCAGCGACGGGTCGCGCGCCGTGATGTCTTCGCCCCTGAATTCGATGCTGCCCTTGCGCGGGTCGATGATGCCGGAGATCGTCTTGAGAATCGTCGACTTGCCCGCGCCGTTGGAGCCGAGCACCGTGGCGATCCGCGCCGATTCCACTTGCAGGCTCACGCCGCGGATCGCGCGGATCGGGCCGTAAGCACTCTCCACGTTTTGCAGGCGCAGCACGGGCGCGGCGCCGCTCGGCGTGGCGCTGACGGGCACGTTGTTCGGGCTCATGCCGCAGGCCTTCGCAACGCCGCCAAGTCGTCGCTCTTGCCGAGGTAGGCCTCCACCACGCCCGGGTGCGCCTGCACCTCTTGGGCGGTGCCCATCGCCAGCACCTCGCCCTGGTTCATCGCGAGCACCCGGTCCGAGACGCGCGAGACAAGGGTCATGTCGTGTTCGACCATCAGCACCGTGATGCCCAACTCATGGCGGATGTCGTCGATCCAGAACGCCATGTCGTCGGTTTCCTCGACGTTCAGCCCCGACGAAGGTTCGTCCAGCAGCAACAGTTTCGGTTCGGTGCAAAGCGCCCGCGCGAGTTCCACGACCTTGCGCACACCGTACGGCAGACCGGCGACGAGCGAATCGCGGTGGTGCTGCAAGTCTAGCAACTCGATCACCTGCTCCACCTTGGCGCGCGCCGCCACTTCGGCGCGGCGCGCCGTGCCGGTGAAGAACAACTCACTGAACAAATTCGTGGTGCGATGCGTGTGACGCCCGATCAACAGGTTTTGCAGCACCGTCGCGTGTTCGAACAATTCAATGTTCTGGAACGTGCGGGCGATCCCCATCTTCGCGATCTCGTGCGGCGCCACGCCACGCAAGGACCAGCCTTCGAACTCGATTTCGCCCGCGGTCGGAAAGTAGATTCTGCTGATCAGGTTGAACACCGTCGTCTTGCCCGCGCCGTTGGGGCCGATCAGCGTGAATACTTCGCCGCGCCGCACGTCGAAGCTCACGTCGTTGACGGCGAGCACGCCGCCGAAACTCACGCTCAAGTTCCGCGCCGAAAGAAGCAGCTCCGCGCTCATCGAAGTCGATCCGATTTCTGGAAACTTTTTTGGCGCTTGAACATGCCCTTGCGGTAGAACGGAAACACCTGGAACCAGGTGCGCATCTTCAGCCAGCGGCCGTACAGACCCATCGGCTCGAGCAGCACGAAGGCGATCAACACGGCGCCGTACACCAGGCCCTGCAGGCCCGGCGCCTGGCCGATCGCCGCCGGCAAATAGTCTTTGCCCATCGAGATGACTTGCGGCATCGTGATCAGAAAAATCGCGCCGAGAAACGCGCCGTGCACCGAGCCCAACCCACCGATCACGACCATCAGCAGCAAGTCGATCGACTGCACGATGTTGAACTGGTCCGGCGAAATGAAGCGCAGCTTGTGCGCGTAGAGCGCGCCGCCGATCCCCGCGAGCGCGGCCGACAGCGCGAACGACGTCGTCTTGTAGCGCGCCAGGTGGATGCCCATGCTCTGCGCGGAAATCTCCGAATCGCGGATCGCGACGAACGCCCTTCCGGTGGGCGAACGCAGCAGGTTCAGGATCGCCAGCGTCGCGAGCACCGTCACGACCAGGCACAGACCGTAGAACGACTCGCCCGACTCCAGCTTCCAGCCCAGCAGCTCGGGCGCCTTGAGATGGATGCCGGCGTTGCCACCCGTCACCGACTCCCAGCGCGCGAACACTTCTTCGACAATGAAGCCGAACGCGAGCGTGGCGATTCCCAGATAAATGCCTTTCACCCGAAGCGCCGGCAGGCCCACCACCATGCCCACCGCCGCGGAGAGCAAACCCGCCACGAGCAAGGCGATCGGAAACGGCACGCCCGCTTGGGTGAGCGCGGCCTGCGTGTACGCGCCGACGCCCATAAACGCCGCGTGCCCCAGCGAAAACAACCCGGTGAATCCGGCGAGCAACATGAGCCCCAGGCCGACGATCGAGTAGATCAGCACGAACGTCAATTGCGCGAGCCAATACTCGCTCACGATCCACGGCGCGGCGGCCATCAACAGCACCAGCGCGCCGTACCAGAACACGTGGCCGCCGTGTTTGGCCAGGCGAATGTCCTGCTCATAAGCGGTCTTGAAGATGAAGCGCATGGCGATTCGCTCAGACTTTCTTGCGCAACTTCTCGCCGAACAGGCCATTGGGCTTGAC
>JANOLA010000019.1:0-1615 GCA_031419535.1 Burkholderiales bacterium
GTTTTACTTTTGTGACGCGCGCCGCCTTGCCACGGCGCACTTGCTTCACCGACTCAAGCAGATCACTTTGGAACTTTTGCATCTCAGAGGGCATCTTGAACCCCTTTCTTCAACTGCAGGAGAAACGACGTTGGAAGATTGTCGAATTTGGCCTTCTTGTAAACAATCAGCAGCCAAACAGTCTCGTCTTCCGCATGGAAGTAGATCACTCGGGCGCCACCACTTTTCCCCTGGCCCGAAGTCGACCAGCGAACCTTTCGGCAGCCCCCGCTTCCTCGAATGAGCGAGCCGGCCTCTGGATTTGTTGCGATGAAAGTAATGAAGGCTTCGCGTTCCGTTTCGCTCGCGGAGGCCGCAGCCCGGAGCGGCAACCGGCGTGATCTCGACGAGAAGTTCGACAGTGGAATGCCTGCGCGTGTCGGACTCGTCCAGCTGATTGCCGAACGCACACGAGTTGGGAGGGTCTGGCTGCCTCTACCAAGGCATCGAATATGTTTTCACGTTCGTAAAACTCTTGCAGGCCTCTTGCACGCCTTCCTTGACGCCGAGACCTGAGTCCTTGATGCCGCCGAACGGCGTGAGCTCCAGCCGGTATCCCGGCACTTCCCACACGTTCACCGAGCCGACGTGCAACTGCTTGACGAAACGCATGATGTCGTCGAGTCGGTTCGTGCACACGCCTGAACTCAAGCCGTAGGCGGTGGTGTTGACTTGGGCGATCGCGTCGTCGACGTCCCTGAACGTGATGATGGGCGAGACCGGGCCGAAGGTTTCTTGTTTCACCACTTCCATCTCGCCGCGCACTCGGTCGATGAGCGTCGGCGAGTACGACGCGCCGTCACGATGGTTGCCATGCAGCAGGCGCGCGCCGTGCGCCACCGCATCAACGACGCGGCGCTCGAACAGCGTTGCGGCCTGCACGTCGATCACGGTGCCCATGTCCACGCTCGGGTCGAGCGGGTCGCCATGGGTCCAGGCGCGCGTCTTCGCGAGCAGCGCGTCGGTGAACTCGGCGGCGACTGCCTCGTGCACGAAGATGCGCTTCACCGCGGTGCAGCGCTGGCCGGAGTTCTTGTACGAGCCGCTCGCCGCAAGTTCCGCGGCCTTCATCACATCGGCGTCGTCCATCACGATCAGCGGGTCGTTGCCTCCCAGCTCCAACACTTGCCGCTTGTAGACCGCTTTCGCGGCGATGTACTTGCCGATCGCCACACCGCCGGTGAACGTCACCATGTCGGCGTGTTCGTTGGTCAGCATCTCGTCGGCAATCTCTTTCGGGTCGCCGGTGATCACGCTCAGCATCGGCGGCGGCAGGCCGGCTTCATACAGCACGTCGGCGAGCACGAGCGCGGCCAGAGGCGTCTTCTCGGTGGGCTTGAGCACCATGCGGTTGTTCGTCGCGACCGACGGCGCGACCTTGTGGATCACTTGATTGAGCGGGTGGTTGAACGGCGTGATCGCCGAGATCACGCCGATCATCGGCTCGCGCATCGTGTGCACGCGGCGGCTCTTGCCGTGGTGCGTGAGGTCGCAGGCGAAGCTCTGGCCGTCGTCGACAAGCGCCTGCTGCGCGGCGAAAAGCAGCACGTCGGACGCACGGCCGACCTCGTACAGC
>JANOLA010000020.1:0-3367 GCA_031419535.1 Burkholderiales bacterium
TTGGCGTGGGCCCAGGCCTACCCTTCGAAGCCGCTGCGCTACATCGTGCCGGTGGCGGCGGGCGGGGGCAACGACTTCATCGGCCGCACCGTCACGGAACGCTGGGGGCGCCAGCTCGGTCAGACCTTCGTCGTCGAAAACATCGGCGGGGGCGGCGGCGCGATCGCCTCGACCACGGTCGCCAGGGCGGCGCCCGACGGCTACACGCTGATGCAAGGTTATGTCGCGACCCATGCCACGAGCCCGGCGACGCGCAAGTTGAACTACGACCCGATCAAGGACTTCACGCCGGTGGGAATGATCGGCGGCACACCCAATGTGCTGGTGGTGCCGGCCACCTTGCCGGTGAACGACCTGAAGCAGTTCATCGCCCATGTGCGCTCGAACCCGGGCAAGCTCAACTACGGCTCGGCCGGCGTGGGCTCGCTGACGCACATGACGATGGAGCTGTTCAAGCAAGCGATCGAGGGCTTCATCGTGCACGTGCCGTACCGTGGCATCGCGCCGGCCTTCACGGATCTGCTCGGCGGCCAGACGCAGGCCATGTTCCCGGGGCTGGCCGCGGCGATGCCGCACATCCGCTCGGGCCGGGTGCGGCCGCTCGCCGTCACCGGCGCGGCACGCCACCCGCTGTTCAAGGAGCTGCCGACGCTCATCGAATCCGGATTCCCGGGTTTCGACGCGGTGCAGTGGTACGGCGCGGTCGGCCCGGCCGGCCTGCCGCCCGAGGTGGTGAAGTTGCTCAATGACACGCTGAACAAGACCCTGGCCGAAGCCGACATGCGCGAAAAGCTCAGTGCCGAAGCGGTGGAACTGATGCCGATGAGCCCGGCGCAGTTTGCCGAGTACATGCGCGCCGACCTGGCGCGCTGGACGCAACTGGCGGCGGAGCGAAAGATTCAGGCGGAGGGATGAGTGCGCGGTATCGAGGTGGCGCGATGTCCTCGATTCGCTGGAATATTCGGCGAGCGTGCAGCGTATAGCAGGGCAAGCGCGGCCTGCGCGCGCCTCGGGGAAGTCCGCAGTGGCGCTGCGTGCCGGGGTGTGTTCTGATTCGCCGGGGCCCACGCAGCGTTCGGCGGTGGGCGAGATTCACTCGCAACAACGAAGGAGAGCACGCATGAAGAACACGGGTCGATGGGTTTTGCGGGCGCTGACGGGCGGCGTGGCGGTGGTCGTCGCGGCCTGCGCGTCCATGCCGGGAGGTGGGGGCGGTGGCAGCGGAGCAGTTGGCCCCATGAGCTTCTTCGTCACCAGCGCCGGCTCCGGCAAGGGCGCTGACCTCGGCGGCCTGGCCGGCGCCGACCAGATCTGCCAGAACCTCGCCGCGGCAGCCGGCGCGAGCGGCAAGACCTGGCGCGCCTACCTCAGCACGCAGGGCAAGGACGGCGCGGCCACGGTGAACGCGCGCGACCGCATCGGCAAAGGCCCGTGGTACAGCCAGAAGGGCGAACTCGTCGCGCGCGACGTCGATGCACTGCACGCCGCGACCAACAACGTGACGAAGCAGACCTCGCTGACGGAAAAGGGCGCGGTTGTGTCGGGCCGCGGCGATACGCCGAACCGGCACGACATCCTCACCGGTTCGCGCACCGACGGCACCGCCTACGCGCCGGGCGACCCCGACATGACCTGCGGCAACTGGTCGCGCAGCAGCACCGAAGGCGCGGTGGTCGTGGGCCACCACGACCGCGACGGCCCGACCAAGGACCCCTGGGCGACGTCATGGAACTCGTCGCACATGTCGCGCGGCGGGTGCAGCCAAACAGCGCTGCGCGGCACGGGTGGCGACGGCTTGTTCTACTGCTTCGCGGCGAACTGAGGGGCATTCCCCAACCTCGCCACCCTCACTTGCAGTGCGCGTTCCGGCAGGTAGGCCGGAACCGCTTCGCGGGCTCGCCGCATGCGGCTCGAAAGCCCCGCTCCGCCCCCAGCCCTCTCCCGCTCGCGGGAGAGGGAGAAAGCGTAAGCCGCGGCTGCGGCGCCTGCGCTCAGCGCAGGTTGCCGGTGTGCCCAAGCGAGTAACGCCCGGGCTGCGGCCACACCGTCAGGCCGTGCGGCTCGCGGCCGGCCTTGATCTTGTCGACGCTGCCGGTGCCGGTGTGAATGCGGTACACCACGTCGTCGTAGCGGCCGGACAGCCAGAGGTACTTGCCGTCGGCGCTGAGGTTGCCCATGTCGGGGCTGCCGCCGCCGGGGATGGGCCAGGTGAGCGTGACCTTGCCGGTGGCGAAGTCGATCACCGAGACGCTGCCGGGGCCGCCGGGCTTGCCGCGGATCACATTGCTGCCGCGGTTCGCCACGTAGTGCAGCTTGCCGTCGCGGCTCGGGTACAGGCCGTGCGCGCCGACGCCGGTGGGCACGAAGCCGATCTGCTTGAACGATTCGCCGTCGACGACGTGCACGCCGTCGGCCATCATGTCTGCCACGTAGAAGGTCTTGCCGTCCGGTGAGGCGCGCACGTCTTGCGGCATGCCCGGCGTGGTGCAGATTTCGGCGCCGAGTTGGGCGGGGTCTGGCACCTTCTTCGGCTTCTTGCCGGGCTTGTCGATGATCGCGAGCGCGTCCGGCCGATCGAAGTATTGGGTCAGGCGGATCGTGCCGAGCACCTTGCGGGCCACCAGGTCGACCTTGGTGAGCGCGCCGCCGAACTCGCAGGTGAACAGGGCGAAGCGGCCGTCGATCGAGAAGTCGGCGTGGTTGATGCCGGGGCACTTGGGCGTGGCAATGCTGTACTCGAGCTTCATCGTGCGCGCGTCGCGGAAGTCGAGCCGCTTGTAGGCCTCGGCGACGACGATGGCGTGCTTGCCGTCGGGCGACCAGTACATGTTGTACGGGTCGTCGACGGGAATCGACTTGCCGGGCTTGCCGGTGAGCGGGTCGATCGGCGTCAGGCTGCCGTCGGTGCGGCCTTCGGCGTTGTTCGCGACCCAGAGGATTTTCAGGTCCCACGACGGCACCACGTGCTGCGGGTTGATGCCGACCTTGAAGGTGTCGATGATCTTCAGCGTCTCCGGGTCGATCACCGACACCGTGTTGGCGGTGTGATTGGGAACGTACACGCGCGCCAAGGCGCCGCTCACCGCGGGGCTCATGCGGTCGCTCGCGGTTTCGCTGTAGAGGTTGCTCGGGTCCGGAACGCCGGGCATTCCCGGCACCGTGGCCACGGCCAGTTGCAACGGCGGCGCGGGTGCCGTCTGCGCTTCGACCCACCAGGCGGTTACGCCCAGGGCGGTGAACAGGCAGGGCAGGGTGGCATAGCGGATCGTATGGCGCATGTCGTCAGGGGATATCACGGATCGCGAATTATCGAACGGCGATTGCCGAGGTAGCCGGTGGTGACACCTGCGCCGAGCGTGCAGTTGTT
>JANOLA010000021.1:0-2302 GCA_031419535.1 Burkholderiales bacterium
ACACCGGGCTCATCTACCGAGGCCCGGCGCTGGTCAGCGAAGTGGCTGCGGCCTTGCGCCGCAGCTGAGAGCCTGAGAGTCTTTCGTTCATGCCCGCTCATCACGCCAAAGAGCACCCGCTCGTCGTTGCAAATGCTCGCCATAGCCCGGGCTATGGCTGCGCTTTGCGCCTAAATCGGGCGGCCTTTGGCGTGCTGCTCGGGCACGCCCGAAAAACTCTCAGGCTCTGACCCGCTCACCCTGCGATCCCCCGATTCGACCCAACGTTCCATGCACATCCACATCCTGGGAATCTGCGGCACTTTCATGGGCGGCCTGGCCGGGCTGGCACGCGCCAGCGGCCACAAGGTCACCGGTTGCGACGCCAACGTCTACCCGCCCATGAGCGACCAGCTGCGCGCGCTCGACATCGAGCTGATCGAAGGCTACGACGCGAGCCAGCTCGCGCTGAAACCCGACCTGTACATCGTCGGCAACGTCGTGACCCGCGGCAATGCCCTCGTCGAGGCGATCCTCGATGCCGGCCTGCCCTACACCAGCGGGCCGCAGTGGCTGGCGGAGAACGTGCTGCAAGGGCGCCACGTGCTCGCCGTCGCGGGCACGCACGGCAAGACGACGACGACGGCGATGCTCGCCTGGATCCTCGAATCCGCCGGCCTGAACCCGGGCTTCCTGGTCGGCGGCGTGCCGCTCAACTTCGGAATTTCGGCGCGCCTGGGTGGCCTCGAGACACCCTTGCCGGGCGGAACCCAGGCGCCGTTCGTCATCGAAGCCGACGAGTACGACACCGCGTTCTTCGACAAGCGCAGCAAGTTCGTGCATTACCGCGCCCGCACCGCGGTGCTGAACAACCTCGAGTTCGACCACGCCGACATCTTCGACGACCTCGCGGCGATCGAGCGCCAGTTCCATCACCTGGTGCGCACTGTTCCGGCGAAAGGGCGGCTTGTCGTGAACATCCGCGAAGAGGCGCTGAAACGCGTGCTCGCGCAAGGCTGCTGGAGCGAAGTCTCGCTGTTCGGCGCGCGCAAGGAAGAGCCCGGCGCGCTGCGTGCGCGCGGCGAGCCGCACGCCTTCGACGTGTTGCGGGGCAGCATGAAAGTGGCGCGCGTCGACTGGGCGCTGCTGGGCGAACACAACCAGCTCAACGCGCTCGCGGCCATCGCCGCGGCCGAGCATGTGGGCGTGGCGCCCGGCACGGCGGCCAGTGCGCTCGCGAGTTTCGAGAATGTCCGGCGGCGCCTCGAGTTGCGAGGCACCGCGCGCGGCGTCTCGGTGTACGACGATTTCGCGCACCACCCGACGGCGATTCGCACCACCGTGGCGGGCTTGCGCCGCCGCGTGGGCCGGCAACGCATCCTCGCCGTGTTCGAGCCGCGTTCGAACACGATGAAACTCGGCTCGATGAAAGCCCAGTTGCCGTGGTCGCTGGAAGACGCCGACCTGGTGTTCTGCCACTCCGGATCGCTGGGCTGGGACCCGCGCGATGCCCTGGCGCCGATCGGCGCGGCCGCCACGGTGTGCGACACGATCGACAAGCTCGTCGCCAGCGTGATCGCAAGCGCACGCTCCGGCGACCACGTGCTTTGCATGAGCAACGGCGGCTTCGGCGGGGTGCACGCCAAGCTGCTCGCGGCGCTCGACAAATCGGCCGCCTGAACGGCGTCGCTCGCCTCGGCGCACTTCAACGAGGATCTGCGATGCCGACGACGCACCTGCTCTACCTGCACGGCTTTCGCTCGTCGCCAGCGTCGACCAAGGCCAGGGTCCTCGCCGAATGGGTACCGCGCCATTGCCCTGAAGTGACCTGGTGCTGCCCGCAACTCGAACCATCGCCGCGCGCCGCGATGCGATCGGTATTCGCGCAAGTGGCCGACTGGCCTGCACAAAGCATGGCGGTGATCGGCAGTTCGCTCGGCGGCTTTTACGCGACGGTGGTGGCCGAGAAGTTGGGCTGCAAGGCGGTGCTCTTGAATCCCGCCATCGAGCCGGCGCGAGATTTGCTGCACTATGTCGGCGCTACCAAGGCTTGGCACAGCGACGAGCACTTCGAGTTCCGCGCCGAGTTCATCGACGAGCTGCGCGCGATGCATCCAGCGGCGATCAGGGAACCCGAGCGCTACCACGCGGTGATCGCGAAGGGCGACGAGGTGCTGGACTGGCGCGAAATGACGGCGCGCTATGCCGGCTGCCAGATCGAACTGCTCGAAGGCGGCGACCATGCCTTGAGCGACTTCACGTCGCACCTTCCGGCCATCGCCAGCTTCCTCGAACTCGGCGCTTAGCGAGAAACCGCCTCGGC
>JANOLA010000022.1:0-4055 GCA_031419535.1 Burkholderiales bacterium
GCGTCGCGCTCCAGTCGGCGCTGCCGTACATGTTGTACCACCAGAACATTTGCGCGCAGGTGAAGCTCGAATCGAGCTTGCGCGCCGCGTCCCAGATCATTTCGCCCGACACGAGCTTGTTCGATTGGCGCCACAGCGCCACTTCCGAAAGATCGCGGAAGTACCAGCCGTTGGCGACAATGCCGTGCGCGCTCGGCATCAAACCGGTGAGCAGCGTCGACTGTGCCGAGCACGTGACGGCAGGTGTGACGGTGCGCAGCGCGCGCATGGCGCCGCGCTTCACGAGGCGTTGCAAATTCGGCGTGTGTTCGCCGACCAGGGCCGGCGTCAAACCCACCGCGAGAATCACAAGTGTTGCATGCATGCGTCCTAGAATATCAGCCCATGAATGGGTCTGAATCAATTCAAGCGTCGGCCAATCTGCTGCGCGAGTGGCTGCTCGGCCGGCTCGACGCGCCGCAGCGCGCGTGGCTGAACGCGCAGATCGATGCGCTCGCGAGCGATTCGTCCGAATCGGCGCTGCACATCGCTTTCGGCATGGCGCCGCGCAAATGCGGCAAGGCTGGGCTGGCGCTGACGGGCGCCGAGCTGCACGCCGGGCAGCGCACTCTGCCGGGGTGGACGCCGAGCGACTGGAGCGTCGCCGATGCCGCCCGCATCGTGGTGCTGAGCCAGGTGTCGCGCACGACGAAGAATTTCGCGCCGCTGTTCCGGTCGCTCTGCGCCACGGCCGACGTCGCCGAGCTCACCGCGCTGTACCGCGGCCTGCCGCTCTACGAGAAAGGCGATACGCTGCTCGATCAAGTGGGCGAAGGGTTGCGCAGCAACATGCGCGGCGTGTTCGAGGCCATCATTCACCACAACCCGTATCCGCGGCAGCACTTCGATCAGCACCGCTGGAACCACATGGTGTTGAAGGCACTGTTCGTCGGCAGCGCGCTTAGCTCCATCCAAGGTCTGGACGAACGCGCGAACGCCGAACTCGCGCGCATGCTGTGCGACTTCGCGCAGGAGCGCCACGCCGCGGGGCGGCCGCTGCCGTTCGAGATCTGGCGCTGTGTCGGGCCATTCGCGCAAGGGCCGATGCTCGATTCGCTGGCGCGTGCACTGACGAGTGCCGATGCAACGGAATGCTGCGCCGCGGCGCTTGCGTTGCATGCCTGCCCCGACCCCGCCGCCGCGCGCCTGCTCGACGGCGTTCCCGCACTGAAACAAGGGATAACCCGAGATCAATTGAGCTGGGCGACACTGCACGCCGCTTGAAGCCGCTTCAAGCCGCGCACCGCCTGCTCCGTCAACATTTGCCGCACCCATCATGATGTTCATCGACCCCCACGCCCACATGATTTCGCGCACGACCGACGACTACGAAGCGATGGCGGCCTCGGGGGTTGTCGCCGTCATCGAGCCGGCGTTCTGGATCGGCCAGCCGCGCACCAACGTCGGCTCGTACCTCGACTACCTGTCGTCGATCGTCGGCTTCGAGCGCTTTCGCGCCAGCCAGTTCGGCATTCGCCACTACTGCACCATCGGCCTGAACTCGAAGGAAGCGAACAACGAGGAGCTCGCCGAAGGCGTGATGGAGCTGATTCCGCGTTTCGCGCTGAAAGAAGGTGTGGTCGCGATCGGCGAAATCGGCTACGACGAACAGTCCGCGCTCGAAGACAAGTACTACCGCTTGCAGTTGGAACTCGCGAAGAAGCTCAACCTGCCCGTGATGATCCACACCCCGCACCGCGACAAGAAGCGCGGCACCACGCGCTCGATGGACGTGTGCGACGAGCACGGTCTGGACCCGAAGATGGTGGTGGTGGACCACAACAACGAAGAAACCGTGCGCGAGACGTTGGACCGCGGCTACTGGGCCGCGTTCTCGATCTACCCGAGCACGAAGATGGGCAATGTGCGCATGGTCGAGATCCTGCGCCAGTACGGCGCCAGGCAGGTGATCGTCGACTCGGCGTGCGATTGGGGTATTTCCGAACCCCTGGGCGTCGCGAAAACGGCGAAGCTCGCGCTCCAGCAAGGCATCCCCGAAGACCAGGTGCGGCTGGCGTGCTACCAGAACGCGCTCACCGCGTACGGGCAGAGCGGCCAGATGAAAGAAGAAGACTGGCTGAACCCGGTGGCGATCGACCAGCGTGCGGTGTTCGAGGGCAACTCGATCCTGCGCGGCGGCCGCGAGCCCCTCGTCGCCGACGGCAAAGGCCGGCGCTCGATGGACAACCTGGTCATCGAATAAGCGAACTCCGACGCTAACTTCAACATCCCAGCAGGAACCCAGACCATGGCGGCAGAGCCCCAGCGCGCAACGACTTCCGGCGAGAGCCAGACGACAGCGCGAACCGACTCGCAAACCGACCCGCGAACGGACGCACGAACGGACCCGCGAACGCACCCGCGAACGACCACGCATTGGCAGCGCTTTGCCGTGCCGTTCGAGTTTCCCGTCGTATTCACCGACGGCGTGTTCGACCCCGAGAACCCTGCGCTGCGCGACGTTCTCTGTCTGCGCGAACCCGCCAAGCGCCACCGCGTCGTGTTCTTCGTCGACGACGGTTTGGTGGGTACCGGCGCGAACCGCACCACGTTGCTCGAATCGATCGAGAAGTACGCGCAGGCGCACAGTGGCTCGATGGAACTTGCGTGCCCACCGATTGCCGTTCCCGGCGGCGAGAAAATCAAGTCAGAACTGCACTTCGTCGAAAGCTTCCAGCAGACCTTGTTCGACCTGCACATCGACCGCCACTCCTACGTGGTGGCGGTGGGCGGCGGCGCGGTGCTCGACGCGGTGGGTCTGATCTCCACCACCACGCACCGCGGTGTGCGCCACATCCGTATTCCGACCACGGTGCTCGCGCAAAACGACTCGGGTGTGGGCGTGAAGAACGGCGTCAACCTGCACGGGGTGAAGAACTTCGTCGGCACCTTTGCGCCGCCGTTCGCGGTGATCAACGACTCGCGCTTCCTGGTCGGCCTGCCCGAGCGCGACAAGATCGCCGGCATGGCCGAGGCGGTGAAGGTGTCGCTGATCCGCGACGCCGGGTTCTTCCGCTGGATCGAGCAGCACCAAGACGACCTCGCGACCTTTGAGCGCGGCGCGATGGCCTACCTGATCCAGCGCTGCGCCGAGTTGCACATGCGCCAGATCGGCCAGGGCGGCGACCCGTTCGAGATGGGCAGCGCGCGTCCGCTCGACTACGGCCATTGGTCGGCGCACAAGCTGGAAAGCCTGACGCGCCACCATGTACGCCACGGCGAGGCGGTGGCGATCGGCATGGCGCTCGATGCGCGCTACTCGGTGCTCGCGGGGCTGCTGCCCGCGGGCGAGGAAGAGCGCATCTGCGGGCTGCTCGAATACCTCGGCTTCAACCTGTGGCACCCGGCGCTGGCCAAGACGGGGGCGAGCGGCGAGTCGGTCATCCTCGAAGGCCTGCGCGACTTTCAAGAGCACCTCGGCGGCGAGCTGTGCGTGACGCTGCTCGCCGACATCGGCGTCGGCGTCGAGGTGAACCAGATCGACCATTCGCGCATGGGCGAAGCGTTGCACTGGCTGCGCGACCGCGCGGCGCCGGGCTGATGCACCTCGGGTCCCGCTCAGCGCCCGGCTCGGCCCTCGGGCTCGGTGGCAGCGCGGCTCAGGACGAACCGCAAGGCCTCGGCCACCTGACCTACTGCACCAACATCCACGCCGGCGAGCCGTTCGATGACGTGATGGCCAGCCTGGCGCGGCACCTGCCGGCCATCAAGGCGAGCGTCGCGCCCGACCAGCCGTTCGGTGTGGGCCTGCGCCTGGGCCACGCGGCGGCGCAAGCCCTGCGCGAACCCGACAGGCTGGCCGAGCTGAAGGCGTTTCTCGCGGCCGGCAACTACTACGTGTTCACGCTGAACGGCTTTCCCTACGGTGCATTCCACGGCCGCAAGGTGAAGGAAGACGTTTACGCGCCGGACTGGGGCGACCCGCGGCGCCTGGCCTACACGAACCACTTGGCCGATGTGCTGAGCGAGCTGTTGCCGTCAGGGCAGCAGGGCAGCGTGAGCACGGTGCCCTGCAC
>JANOLA010000023.1:0-2046 GCA_031419535.1 Burkholderiales bacterium
TGGCGCGCGCCGGCCATGACCTGAAGAATTTCGGCCTCGATCACGAGCTCGCCGGGAAGTGATTCGACGAAATCTGCCGACAGCACGACGTCTCGAAGGGACACGAGCATGCCTGAGGTCGCGCCCCGGCCCGCTCCGCGCGCCAGCAATCCTCCGTGCGCGGCCATGGCCTGCGCCCCGTACTCGCAAAGGTGGATCGCGTGGAGCCTGCCGTGGCGGCGTAGCGGGTTGCCGACAGCGGCATGCGTGGACGTCGCGAGACTCACGCTGCGCTCGTTCCAGGCCACGATGCGCTCGAGCAGGCACATGGAGCCGCCGTGTGGAATCAGGCCCTGGATGTCGTCAGCGGCGGCCAGGATCCGCTCCAGCACGTGTGATCTGTAACCACGGTGCAAGCAGGAAATTCATGAGCACGCCCAGCGTCACCGTGATCCCGATCGACCGCAGCACGGGAATCGATGACAGTGACAGCAGGGCGAAGACCATCAGCGTGGACAGCGCACTGACCAACACCCCGTGCAGCGTGCGCAACCTTGCGTCACGATCCATCCCCGCCTGCTCGAAAAACAGCGCGTAGTCCAGGCCCAGACCCGCGGCCAGCACCAGCGAGATCAGGTGAAACAGGTCAAGGGGCTGCCCCGCGGCCCGAAACACGGCGATCACGATCAGGGTCGCCATGGCCACCGGTACCAGCACGCGCGTCGCGCGTCGCCAGCTGCGCAGCGCAATACACACGACCAACACCAGCAGCGCGGCCGCAATCGCAAGACTCCAGAGCACGCGCACGCGCTGCCTGACAACGAGTTCCACGGCCGCGCGTTTCAGGTCGATCAATGTCACCCCGTCACCGGCTGCAGCGGCCCATTGTTCCAGCCGATCGGGAGCCGATACGCCTGAGAATGCCACGATGGCGATGTGGCGACCGTCACGCTCATGCAGCAGAACTTCGAGCGGCGCCGCGAGCGGTGTGCCGCGCAGCGCATCCAGTGTCAGCGGGGGCAGCTCGCGTGCGCGCGCCACAGCCGCGAGGAAGGGATCAAAAACCCCCGCCCGAAACGGCAGGCCGCGCAGCGCCGTGTCGAGCGCGCCGGTGAGCGCCCCGGCCTCGGGCAGCGCTTCGCGGCGCCGCAATTGCGTTCGGGCAGACGGCACGTAGCGCGCCGCGTCATCGAAGCTCTCGATGGCGCCGGCTGAAACGAGCGCCTCCAGCTGCGGCGTCGCCTCTTCCAGCATTTGCAGGGCCAGCTCCTGCTTTCCACTCGAGATCACGGCAAGGTAACGCGCATCGGGCGCACCAAGCTCCGCGCGCAGTCTGGCGTCCTGTTCCAGCAGCGGCCGCGGGATGGGAGTTAACTTGCCGAGGTCATCCTCCCAGAATGGCGCCGGCGCCAGAATCACAACCGCAAGGCAGGCGGCGCCAAACGCAGCGCTGAGCAACGCCGGCGGGGCCGGTAGCGACAATCGCGCCGCGAGGCTTTTCATGAATACGGAATCCGCGGGATCCTTGAAGGCACCGCCAGCAATCCGGGGCAGCAGGTAACGCGTCGTCAATCCCGCAACCGCGAGCCCCGAGATCGTGAACCAGGCCAGTTGCGCGAGCCCGGTGACACCTGAGGCGAGGAATGCCAGGTAGGCCACGCAGGTGCTTGCCACGCCGGTTGCGAGCGTCGGCCACAGCGCGCGCGCGTTGGCAAGCGGTTCGAGCCCTCGGTGCTGGTGGCTGAACAGATGGATCGGATAATCCTGCGCCACGCCGATCAACGTGAACCCGAAAGCCAGCGTGATGCCGTGAACTTCGCCGTACAGAATGCTGACGCAGGCGAGGCCCGCAAGCGCTGCTGAAGCAATCGGCAGTGCCGCAAGCAGCAACACCTTCGGCCGGCGATAAGCAACGGCAAGGAGCAGAAGCAGGCCCGCAGTCGCTATGGACCCCAGCCAGGTCGCCTCACTCTGCGTGCGTTCCTTCATCAGCGCCGAAAAGCTGCCCGGACCGCTAACCGCCATGCGGACCCCGGCACTGCCGCGAGCCTCCTCGAACGCCGTGTC
>JANOLA010000024.1:0-5382 GCA_031419535.1 Burkholderiales bacterium
GGCTGAACTTCTTCCACTCGGCGAGTGAAAACACCAGCACCGTCGGGTCCATCAGGTGGCGTGTCATCGCGATGCAGCACGCCACCTCGTTCAGCTTGAATGAAATCGTCGTCGCCGCGGTGTGTTCATAGCCGTCCAGCACGCCGCTTTGCAGCGAGGTGTAGATCTCGCCGAAGTTCATCGGCGTCGCGTTCGCGCCCATCGCGTTGATGGCCGAAACGAACACCTTGGTCGGGATGGTGCGGATCTTCAGGCCTTTCAAGTCGGCGGCGGTTTTCACTTCCTTCTTCGCCGTCACCACGTTGCGGTAGCCCCAGCTTACCGCCCACGACAGCACCTTGAAGCCCGACTTCTCCATCTCCGCTTCCAGCTCCTTGCCCACCGGGCCGTCGAGCACGGCGTTCGCGTGCTCGTAGCTCTTCCACATGAACGGCAGGCCGAGCACGCCCAGGCGCTTGACGAACGACGCGTATTCGGCCGGCCCACCCGTGGTGCCCGACGCGCCCGAGCCCAGGCGCATCGCCTCGATCACTTCGCGCGACTGGCCCAGCGCGCTGGCCGGGAAAATCTTCACCTCGACGCTGTCGGAATTGGCGTTCACGTAGGTCATGAACTGGTGGGCCATCATCGTGTTGTCCACGCCCAGGTCGGCCGGGCCGGCGGTGTGGATGCGTACCAGTTTCTTCGCGGCTTGCGCGGCCGCGGGGCCGGCGGCGACGAGTGCGAAGAGTGCAGCGAGCAATGAAAAAAGCGCCGTGGCGGCGCGACGGGACGTGTGCATGGAGTCTCCTCGGTCTGCGATGTCTGAATCGTGGAACACGATACAGCGCCGGCCGGCCGCACCGGGCGGGGTTTTCACCGAGCGCGCCGCAGCGCGTGAGGGCGGCGCCGCAGACCGCGCAAACCGAGGAAGCGCGAACCGCGAGGGGCTCGTTCAGCGTTGCCCTAAGCGGCCGGTGCCGCGGCGACCGATATCGCGCCGAGCTTCGCTCCGAGCTCGAAGAACTTGTCCTTCAGCGGGCCCTTGGCCTGCTCGCCGGAAAACTCGGCGACGATGAAGTTCTCGTTGCCGCGCCGCGCTTCGAATCGGTACGCGCCGTCCCCGGTGGAGCGCGCCGAGATCACGAGTTCACTGCTGTCGCACACCAACACATGGTTCTCGACCTGGGTATCGGTCTCGAAGTACTTGCTGCCCTTGACCACTCGCACGAGGATCCACATGGCTGGCTTTCTGCGGGCCGGAAGGCCCAAGGAGAGAGGGGCGGAGCGATTGACATGCAGTGTCGCACGTCGTCGCCTGAAGCCGGGGCATCGGCGTTTGATCGCCGGCGCCGAGGCGTGTAAGCTGGCGGTCCCGGTGCGTCGGGATGCTTCGAGCGGAGGCCTTATGCGCAGTCGAATCGTCGTGATAGTGTTTGCCGTCGTCTTGCTCGGCGCCTGTACCGCGGCCTGGCAGAACGTCGCAGGCGACAAGCAGCGCCAGGGGGTTTCCAGCAGCCTCGTCGACTTCCTCTACCCGAAGGGAGAAGTGCCTCCGGACCAAGGCAAGGTCGTGCCCAATCTGGCGCTGCCGGTCAAAGTGGGCTTGGCCTTCGTGCCGAGCCATGGCGGGGCCACGGCGGGGCTGTCGGAAGCGCGCAAGAACGAACTGCTCGGCCGAGTGAGGGCGGCGTTCGCGGGGCGCGACTTCATCCGCGACATCGCGATCGTTCCCGACACCTACCTGCGCTCGCGAGGCGGCTTCCAGACCGTCGACCAGGTGGCCCGGTTGTACGGCCTGGACGTGATCGTGCTCGTGTCCTACGACCAGGTCGTGCACACCGAGGACACGCGCGCCTCCTGGACCTACTGGACGATCGTCGGCGCGTTTCTCGTCAAAGGCAGCAAGAACGACGTGCAGACCTTCGTCGACAGCGCCGTCTTCGACGTCAAGACCCGCGCGCTGCTGTTCCGTGCACCCGGCATCGACCGGATCGAGTCGACCTCCACGCTCATCAACAGCTCGGAGGAGACGCGCAAGGCGCGCGAGCGCAGTTTCGAAAGCGCGATGGCCGACATGACGCAAAACCTGGGCAAGGAACTGGAATCGTTTCGCGAGCGCATCAAGGCCGACAAGAGCGTCACCGTGACGCAGCAGGCCGGCACGCCGCGCACCGGCGGCGGCGCGGCGGGGCTCGAATTCCTGAGCCTGCTCGCGGCCGGCGTGTGGGCGGCATGGTCGCTGCGCGCGCGGCGCCGCTGAGGCTCTTGTTGCGCTCGCTGCTCACGCTGGCGGCGACACTCGGCGTTACGTACCTGGGGCTGTGCGCCGCGCTGTTCGTGTTCCAGCGCTCGCTGATCTACCTTCCGCAACCCGGGGCTGCTGCACCCTCGGCCACCATTCTGAGGCTGCCCGCGCCGGTGGGCGACGTGCTCGTCTCAGGGCGCACCCTCGACGGCCCGAAAGCGCTGATCTATTTCGGCGGCAATGCTGAAGACGTGTCGTACAGCCTGCCCGGTTTTGCCGCGGCGTTCCCGGAGCATGCGCTGTATCTGCTGCATTACCGAGGCTATGGCGGCAGCGCGGGCTCGCCGTCGGAAGCCGGGCTTGTCGAAGACGGGCTGGCGCTGTTCGACAAGGTGCGCGCGCGGCACTCGCACATCGTCGTCGTCGGGCGCAGCCTGGGCAGCGGCGTGGCGGTTCAAGTCGCGAGCCAGCGGCAGGCCGCAAGGCTGGTGCTGGTGACGCCGTTCGACAGCCTGGAAGACATTGCGGCGAGCCACTATCCGATGTTTCCCGTGCGCTGGCTGCTGCGCGACACCTATCGTTCTTCGCAATTCGCACCGCGGGTCACGGTGCCGACGACAATCGTCGCCGCCGAACACGACGAAGTGATTCCGCGCGCGAGCGCGGAGCTGCTGTTCACGCGCTTCGAGAAGGGAATCGCGACGATCGAGGTGCTGGCTGGTGTGGGGCACAACACGATCGAGCGGAGTCCGCGGTACTGGGGGGTTGTGCGGGGCGCGGCGGGAGGGTGAGGCTATCCCACGGCGGAAACGGTTTCGGCGGCATTGAGCTTGCCGAGCGAACCGTCAAAAACCCGCTTTGTGCATCGCGACTGCCTTCTCGTCGCGCATCAGCTCTGCCGCGAACGCCAATGCGGCGAGGATGTCGTCGCGCACGAGCATCGGATACGACTCCAGAATCGTCGTGCGTTCAGCCGTGCGCCAGCCTGTCGAGTGGGCTGAGAGCGATCAACGGCCCCGAATCGCTGACGACGACGCTAATCGCCGAAGGCTGCAAGCTCGCGCTCCAAGTCCCCCGGCTCGAGGCGAATCACGGCAATCTGCCGCCGGCCGAGTTCGTCGACCATTTCGCTGTACGACAAACCGGCAATGCGCGCGGCCAAGCCCAGGCTGATTTGCTCCCGATCGAACAGCGTGGCAGCTAAGTCCACCAACATGGCGTCCGAGCCCTTGCCGAGCGGCCATGCCATCATTACCGGCTCGCCGCCGACCGTGACGATGGCGGGCTCGCCGCGCTGCGCGCCGTCAATCAGCTGCTGCGGCTGCTGCTTCAGCTCCTCGGCGGTGAGGGTGTGCATCTCGATCTCCCGTTGCTACGCGGCATGGCCCGATCAGCGCGTCGGCCAGCGCGACCCACCGACCAGGCCGCGCTGGCCGGTGGGTCGCGGTTCGCTGGTCACTTTACGCCACACCGCGGCGCTGACCAGCAGCTCGGCGAACACGCGCGACGGAAGGCCAGCAGGTCGAGCCTTGCGAGTGCGATCAGCGGGCCGCTATCGGCCACCAGCAAGGGTGCGGACATCGTCGAGTTCGCGATGGAGATCCTCGACGCTGTAGCGCACCACGGGGATTTGGCGCGCCGCCAAGTCGTGGATCATGCAGCTGTACGACAGGGCCGCCAGCAGCCAGCGCAGCCGCAGTTCCCACAACACGAGGATTCAATCCGCGCGCGCGACCGCCAGGCCGGCGATGATGGTCACCGCGCCTTGCTTGTTTCAATCCACGCGCGCGCTGTGAAGCGCGCGCGACGCTCGAGTTGCTTCGCTGTGGTCGACGTGAGGCGGTTTCAATCCACGCGCGCGCTGTGAATGCAGTCGAGTCTGGGGTAACCTCGACAAGCCATGAGTGCCGATGAACAAGCCCCAGCCTCGACGCTGAACCGCGAAATCATCGTTCGCGGGCTGCACGAGGGAAAGATATGAGGCCGAAGACGCTGGCGCAGGTGACGCGGCTCGCTGTCAGCGGCGACTCGTTCGATCGCTGCGTGGCGAATTTTCTGGATGAGTTCAATGTCGCGCCGAGTGAAGATGCGTTGTCGGCCGCGCCCGAACTCCTTGCGCCGACTCTCGGTGAGCGCGGTCGCGTGCAGGACGCCTATCTTGGCGCGGTGGCCGAGCATCTGGCTTGTATGCACGGCTTTTCCGTTCCCGTGTGGGCGGCGGCCGATGAGCGCAAGTTGCACCGCCCCTGGTTCGCCTCGAAGCTGGCAGCGTTGCGCGCCGTCCTGATCCTGGAGAGCCCCGCGGCATTCCGCTCTCGCAATCTCTTCGTCAGCGAGAACGCATTGACTCGGGCATAGTGCCGCGCGCGTGCGTCGGGGAGCAGAGGGCGCAGAGGCGACTATGCTTACGGTCATGCCCAAGACCTTGCTCATCGTCTATCACACCCTCACCGGCGGCACGCTGCAAATGGCGCAGGCGGCGGCAGGCGGCGCCGACGACGCCGAAGACTCGATCACGGTGCGGCTCGTACGCGCGCCGCAAGCCGCTGCCGCCGACCTGCTGGGAGCCGACGGCTACATCTTCGCCACGCCGGAAAACCTGGCGTCGATGGCCGGGCTGATGAAGGACTTCTTCGACCGCAGCTACTACCCGGTGCTGGAACGCATCGAAGGCCGGCCGTACGCGTGCATGGTCTGCGCCGGCAGTGACGGCCAGACAGCGGCGCGCCAAGTGGAGCGCATCGCGACCGGCTGGCGGCTGAAGCAGGTGGCGCCGACGCTGATCGTGAACGTGCAGGCGCAGACGCCCGAGGCGAGTCTTGCGCGCAAAGTCATTCCGCCCGACGACTTGCAGCGCTGCCGTGAGTTGGGGGCGGCGCTTGCCAGTGGGTTGATGCTGGGGGTCTTTTAGGTGCCATTCGTACTTCGGCTCGGGCGCGCGGGCGACGGCCGGGGCTCTTCAGCGTTGACCTACAGTCTGCGGCAGCAGGGCGCAGCCCACCACCCGACTCAACCGAGACCACCATGATCGTCGAACGCATCTGGACCGGCAACGCCTACCGCAACTTCAACTACCTGATCGCTTGCCCCGAAACCGGCGAGGCGCTCGCGATCGACCCGCTCGACCATGGCAAATGCCTGGCCGCGGCGAAGGC
>JANOLA010000025.1:0-6912 GCA_031419535.1 Burkholderiales bacterium
TTCCCAGCTGCCGCCAGGCCAGGAGCTGTCCGAACAGAAAAACACCCGTAAAAGCACCGGCAGCCAGCAGACCGACGCGCATGGCGTCCATCTCCTTGCGACGTACTGAATACTGCGCCCATTGCAATGCGATACTGCTCAATACGAGTACGAAGGTATTTGCCCACAACAGCCGCAGTTGAGGCGCCGGACGCCAGTCCTCATACGCCATCCTGCCCCCGTACGCGGTCACCAAAAGCATGAACAGGACCGCGACCACCCCGAGAAATACCCGCAGGGCGGTCTTCTTTGCCAGCTCGGAAGATGCGCCTCCAGCGTAGAGGTCATCGAGCTTGCCCTGTTCCGTTACCCAGGGCTTGGCCGTCAGTTCTTGAAAAATATTCACGTCGCTGGACTCCTGGCGCTGCCACCGTTTACCGCTTGACCTCGCGTGGCGGGACGTTTTGCGGTATGAAGTCTTGCTCGGCACCCGGCACGCTGTAGTCGTAGGCCCAGCGATAGACGACCGGCAACTCAGCGCCGAAGTTGCCGTGATGCGGAGGGGTATGTGCGGTTTGCCATTCCAAGGTGGTGGCGTTCCAGGGATTGTCGCCCGATGGCTTGCCCTTGAAATAGCTCCAGAACAGGTTATACAAAAATACCATTTGGAAGGCACCGACGAACAACGCAGCGATGGTGATGCCGGCGTTCAGGGACTGTGCCGATTCGGGGATAAAGTCCGTGCCACCGACGGCGTAGTAGCGGCGCGGCACGCCTAAAAATCCAAGGGAATGCATCGGAAGGTAAATCGCATAGGTCCCGAGGAAGGTGGACCAGAAGTGAATCTTTCCAAGGGTATTGTCCAGCATGCGCCCGGTGATTTTTGGATACCAGTGATAGATCGCCCCGAATACAACCATGACCGGCGCAACCGCCATCACCATATGGAAATGGGCGACCACGAACATGGTATCGGAGAGCGGTACGCTCACCGTCACGTTGCCGAGGAACAGGCCCGTCAATCCGCCATGGATGAACGCGAAAATGAACCCCAGAGCAAACAACATGGGAACGGTAAGCTGGATATTTCCATGCCACAGCGTGAGCACCCAGTTGTAGACCTTGAGCGCGGTCGGAATGGCGATGATGAGGGTGGTGGTGGCGAAGAAGAAACCGAAGTACGGGTTCATTCCGCTGACGTACATGTGGTGCGCCCACACCACGAAACTCAAGCCCCCGATCGCCACGATCGCCCAGACCATCATGCGATAGCCGAAGATGTTCTTTCTGGCATGCACGCTGAGCAAGTCGGAGACGATGCCGAAGGCCGGCAGGGCGACGATATAAACCTCGGGATGACCGAAAAACCAGAACAGATGTTGAAACAGAACCGGGCTGCCGCCCGTGTGCTCGCTCTGCTGACCCATCGAGACGAGCGCGGGCATGAAGAAACTCGTCCCCAGGGTCAGGTCGAGGATCATCATGATGGCGCTGACGAACAAAGCCGGGAAGGCCAACAACGCCAGGACGGTCGCTGTGAAAATGCCCCATACCGTCAACGGCAGACGCATCATCGTCATGCCGCGGGTGCGCGCCTGCAAAACCGTCACCACATAGTTCAAACCACCCATCGTGAAACCAATGATGAAGAACGCCAGGGAAACGAGCATCAAAATAATTCCCCAGGTCGCCCCTGGAGTCCCCCGGAGGATTGCCTGGGGCGGGTACAACGTCCAGCCGGCGCCGGTGGGCCCGCCAGGCACGAAGAAACTCGCAACGAGCAATATCACGGCGAACAGATAGATCCAATAACTGACCATGTTCACATAGGGGAAGACCATATCGCGCGCACCGACCATCAGTGGGATGAGGTAGTTGCCGAACCCGCCGAGGAACAACGCGGTGAGCAGGTAGATCACCATGATCATGCCGTGCTGGGTGACAAACTGAAGGTAGTTGCTGGGGTCGATAAAGGAGAAGGTGTTCGGAAAACCGAGTTGCAGGCGCATCATCCACGACATCACCATCGCCACTAAGCCGATACCGATGGCGGTGACCGCATACTGAATGGCGATGACCTTTGCGTCCTGACTCCAGATATATTTTCCGATGAAAGTTTTCGGATGATAGAGCTCCATCTCGCCGATTTCGGCAGGTGGGGCGAAATCCGATGCGTCGTGCGCAGCGTAGTCCATCATTAATCTCCGGTTCGAATATTAATACAGATCCAGCAGGCCGGTCATGGCAATGTATTGATGTATGCAACCAGGTCATTGATAACCTGATCGTTAGTAAGACTTTCAGAAATCAAAGCCATTTGCGGACCATGCATATCTTGCGGGTGCGCGCCTCGAATGCCTTGCTTGAAGTTTTTCAATTGAGTCACCATGTACCAGTCGCTCATACCCTTGAGACCCGGGGCATTCGTTGCATAAATGCCTTTCCCACCGGGACCATGACAGGCTTCGCAGGTCACGTAAGTCTTCTGCCCCTTCTGCACATTGCCTTTCACCGTAGGCGGCGCATGCTGATCGGGAAGCGTCTGGATATAAGCGGCAACGTTGTCGATTGCGGCGCCGTCGCTCAGCGTCGCCGCCATCGGCGCCATCATCTTTCCGAAGACATCCTTGTCGTGCGTGCCGCGCGCGCCTATCTTGAAATTTTTCAGTTGGCGTTGTACGTACCAGTCTCCTTGACCGGTCAGTTTGGGCGCATTCAACGCAGGATTTCCTTCCGCTTGCACGCCATGACACGCAGCACACAGTGCATAGAGCGGTTTGCCTGCTTCGGCGTCGCCGGCCGGGTGCGCAGCGGTCTGCGCGAACGTCGGATGGCCCGTCAACCACGCCTGAAACCGGCTCTCTTCTTCCACGACCACTTTGCCGCGCATGGCGTAGTGCCCGACGCCGCACAGCTCGTTGCACAGGAGGTCGAACTTACCGGTTCGGGTGGGAGTGAGCCAGATAAAGGTGACCAAACCCGGCACCAGATCCATCTTGGCGCGGAACTGCGGCACGGTGAAGTTGTGCAGGACGTCGATCGAACGCAGCAGCAGTTTGACCGGCTTGCCCAAGGGAAGATGAAGCTCCGGAGTCGAGACCAGGACGTCGTCTTGTCCGCTGGGATCATCCGGATTCATGCCAAACGGGTTCTTTTCGCTGACGTGTCTGGCATCGACGGTGCCGAGCTTGCCGTCTTTGCCGGGGAAGCGATAGCGCCAGTTCCACTGCTGGCCTAGGGCCTCGACCACCGCGGCCTCTTGCGGGGGGTGGACGAACTTCGCCCATACAAACAAGCCGGGCGCCAACATGGCAGCCACACCCACCGTCGTCAGCCCGATCAGCCACCATTCCAGTTTCTTGTTCTCGGGTTCATACGCGGCCCGGCTGTCCTTGCGATGCCGGAAGCGGATCACGCAATACGCCATGAACAAATTGACGACGACGAATACAAACCCCGTGACCCAGAACGTGAGGCTGATCGTGTCGTCCATCGCCCCCCAGTTGGAAGCGATGGGTGTGAAATACCACGGGCTCAGGAAGTGGAACAGGATCGAGCCAACGATCAATAAGACCAACACGATCGCTATGAGCATGGCTGGGTCCCGGTTGATTGCACGGCAATTTCGCAGAGCGTATCGTCCCTCAAGACGCCGTATCCGAGGCGGCGGGTAAACCCGGGTTCGGGGTTGCCGCTCGTGGGCGGCGGCTTCGGGCTAGCGAGCGCCCCCAGGCCGGCGACATACGTCGTCCGCCCCAAGGGCCGCGAAGGGGCCCTTCGTGGCCCTTGGGGTCAAGGAAACTTCGGGCTGCCGTGCGTTTCCTTGCGAGGCTAGCGGCTCGCGCAATCGCGACGCTTACGCCTTTCCGGAGCGCCAGATGCCCAGGATGATCCACAGGCTGTTGAAGAACGCGACCACGTAGCCCAGCAGGCCCAGCAGCGGCAGCAGCGGCACGCCGAACAGCGTCGGCCCGCCGGGCACCGTCATCACGATCGCGGAGCCGATCACGAGCGACGCCGTCATGATGCCCATCGTGGCGCGGTCGATCGTCCGGTCCAGGCGCAGGCCGAAGTGGTCGAGGCGCTTCAGATCGAGATCGATCCTGACCTTGCCGCGGCGCGCGTCGCGCAGCAAGCGCGCAATGTCGCGCGGCACGCTGCCGATCAAATTGACGATGCCCGCCAGACCGGCACGCCCGCGCTGCAAAACCGCAGCCGGCCGATAGCGCTCTAGCAGCGCCTGGCGCAGCGGCGCCTTCAGGTGCTCGACGATGCGAAATTCCGGGTCGTACTGACGCCCCAAACCTTCGAGGCTGATGAGCGCCTTGAACAGCAGGCCGAGGTCGGGAGGCAGCACGATCGAATGCTCGCGGACGATTCCCGCGAAGCGGCGCAGCAGCGCGGCGATGCGGATGTCCTTCAGCGGCACGCCGTCGAATTCGAAGACCAGCTCGCCGACGTCCGCGGCGAGCTTGTCCTCGTCGACAGCGGGTTCGCCCGCCCAGTCGAGCAGCACCTCGACCATCGGCTCTTCGTCCAGGCGCGCCAGGCCGGTCAGCAAATCGACGACCTGATTGCGGCGTTGTGGCGAGAGCCGCCCGACCATGCCGCAATCGACGATCGCGACGCGGTTGCCAGGCAGGTAGAACACGTTCCCCGGGTGCGGATCGGCGTGGAAGAAGCCGTCGATCAGGATCATTTTGAGGAACGCATCGACGCCGCGCGCCGCGAGCAGCTTTCGGTCCAGCCCGGCCGCATCGACCGCGGCCAGATCGGTGGCCGGGATGCCGTCGATGTGTTGCTGCACGTTCAGCGTCTCGCTGCTCCACTGCGCATAGACCTTGGGGATGACGACTACGGGATCGTCGGCGAAGTTCTTCGCGAAGCGCTCGATGTGGCGCGCTTCGAGTGCCAGGTCGAGCTCGCGCTCGAGGGACCGCGAGAACTGGGCCGCGAACAGCGTCGGCTGATAGCGCCGCGCCTCGGGCATTTCGGCCTCGACCAGCTCGGCGAGCTTGAGCAGGATGCGCAGGTCCGCCTCGATCTTGGGGCGAATGCCGGGGCGCCGGATCTTCAGGATGACGGGCGTGCCGTCCTGTAGCTTCGCCCGGTGCACCTGAGCGATCGAAGCCGAGCCGCACGGCTGCCGATCAAGCTCTCGAAACACTGCGAACGGCGAGCCGCCCAGCGCACGCTCGAGCTCGGGCAGCAAATCCTCAATTGCGACGGCCGACACTTCGCTGTGCAGCTTCTCGAGCTCAGTAATCCAGTCCGGGGGGAACAGGTCGAGCCGGGTCGCCATCAGTTGCCCCAGCTTGACGAACGTCGGGCCGAGTTCCTCGAGCGCGATGCGCATGCGCTGCGCCGGTTCCAGGCGCACCGCTTCGGCGGCGTCTGCGAAGTGCAGCATCTGCCCGGCGCGTTCGAACAGGCCCGCAAGCCCCAAGCGCCTGACGCTGTCGCCCAGGCCGTGGCGGATCAGTACCGAGCTGATCTCGTGCAGGCGCGGCAGATCGCGCATCGCGCTGAGAGTCTCCCGCAGCATTGAGTTAGCTTTCGTCCTTCGGCCCGGACTTCTGCTCGGGTGTGCTCTGCCCTTACTTCCCCTCCTCCTGGCCCGGCGTCCGGCCCGGCGTCTGGTCCGGGGTCTGGTCCGCCACAGGCGGGCGCAGCGCGTCGGCGAGGCCTGAAAGAATGCCGCTGGCGAGCATCGCGAAACGCGCGCCGTATTCGCCTGCGGCCTGCACGCCGGCAATCGTCACGTCGAGCGACGCCGCGCCGAAGCGCTGCGCGAATTCGCCAAGCGCCAGCGCGACCTGCTTGCCGGTCTGCGTGCCGCTCGTGCGCGCGCTGCCGAGAATGCGGCTCAGTTCGGGGCCGACCTTCGTGCTGGCCCCGTCCGCGACCAGGCCGACGGTGGCGAGGAAGTCGTCTTCGATCCTGCGCAGATTCGCGAGCGCTTGCTTGAACTCGTTGTCGGAGAAATCCTGGCCCGACGCGGCGAGCTGGCGCAACGCCGCCTGCCCCGCTTCGGCCGATTTCAGAACCGCCTGGTCGAGGCCACCGAACGCGTCGGACAGCGCGTGCCGCAGGTCGGCCCGGCTCTGTTCGGCACCGAGCACCACGCCTTGCGTGACCGCGCGCACGACTTCGCTGAAGCCATGGCGATCGAAGCGCCGCCGCTGCAGTGCGGACAAGGTCAAGTCGTGCACCTTGGCGCGGATGTCCGCACCCTGGCTGACCGCCTGGCTCGCGGCCTGCCTGATTTGTTCGCTTGCAGCCTGTTCGTGCGAAGCCTGCTCGCTCGAAGCTGCCTGGACATGGGGTTCACGCATGCGCCCTCCTCGATCCGTTGCTACGACCCGCAGGCGGCTCGATCTTAGACCCGATTCCCTCGGCAGCGATTCTCCTGCCAGACTTGCGCGCCAGCCAGCGAGGCTGATCCTGCCTGGTGTCGCAGCTGTTCTGTACTTTGCGGGCGCGCGTGGCAGCGGCAAGCAGCTTGGCAACCACCGTCAAATCGCGATCGTGCCGTCACAGCGATGTCGTATCCGGGTACGGCGCCGGCGTCGTCAGTCGGGGATCGTCGACCGGGCCGCCGACGGTGAAGTGATAGAGCGGCTGGAACGCCAGGCCAACGAGCCCGAACACCTGGTGCACCGGGTCGTCGAAGTAACAGCCGATGCCCGTGGCGCGGACGCCTGCCGCTTCGGCCTCGAAGTACAGCACCTGGCCGATCAGCCCCGCTTCCCAGACCAACCGGCGATAGAACCAGGGCCCGTGCGTGACCATGCTCTGCTGGACCATCGCGATCATGCCGAGCGAAAAGGCTCCGTCGCCGGCGATGCCCTGATGGCAGCTCAGCTGGGTCGCGAGCTGCGTTGCGTCGCCGCGCTCGAGCAGGCGCAGCGGCAGGTCGGCCGGGCACTCGGG
>JANOLA010000026.1:0-1537 GCA_031419535.1 Burkholderiales bacterium
GCTCGCCCAGGTCCGCGCGGGCGCCAGCGAAGTGGTCGCGCTGCATGGTGGAACGATCGTGCGCATCCAAGGCGACGGGGTACTGGCGATTTTCGGCCATCCGGTCGCCGGCGAAGAAGATGGGCGCCGCGCCACGGAAACCGCGTTGGATCTGCGCGATCGCGTTCGCGCCCTGCGCCCTGCGCATGTGCCCTCCAGGCTGCTGCCGCTGTCGGTGCACAGCGGAATTCATTGCGGTCTCGTACTGCTCGAAGACGGCGACATCGTTCTCGGACGTTTCGAATTGCTCGGCAATGTGCCGAACATCGCAGCGCGTCTGGCGGCCAGCGCTGGGCGCGGCGAAATCGTCGTGAGTGAAGAATCGCTGGGTCCACAGGCCAGCTTCTTTGTAACCTCCGCGCCGCGCGAAGTACATCCCAGAGGCAGCGCCGAGGCATTGCGCGTTCTCGAGGTTCACTCTCGCGCGCAGACACGCAATCGATTCGAGGCGCGTGCGTTGCGGGGTCTGGCACCGTTTGTCGGCCGGCGCGATGAAATGCGCCGCCTCGAGTCGCACTTGAACCCAACGGAGCTTTCCTCGGGCGCACCGCCCGACACCCCGGTCGACGTGTCAGGCGACCCGCCCAACGAAGCGCGCCAACTCGTCGCCGTGTGTGGCGGGCCGGGCATGGGCAAAACACGCCTCGTCGAAGAATTCCTGGGCGTCGCTGCGGCGCGCGGGTTCCAGGTGCACAAGGGCTACTGCGAAAGTTATCTTGCTGCCGCGCCCTACCAGCCCTTTCTGCACATGCTGCGTGGACTGTTCGGCATCGAACATGGCATCTCCAACGACGCTGCCGAGGCCCTCGTCGACAACGCGCTGCTCGCGATCGATCCGCGCCTGGAAGTTCACGCCGATCAGTTCAAGCGCCTGCTGTCGCTGCTGCCGGTGGCCCAAGCGCAACACGTTGTCGCGGGAAATGCGGTGGCCGCGCTGCGCGATCTGGTGCAGGTGCTCGCGCGTCAACGGCCTGTATTGTTGTTCGTCGACGACTGGCAGTGGGCGGACGACGCGAGCCGCCAGGCGCTGCAGGCGATTGCAGACATCAGGAGTCAAGTTCTCATCCTGGTGGCAACGCGCGACAGCGGCGACGACGAGTTCATCAAGCGTCGGGCCACGATGATCGGGTTGTCGGCGCTGGCACCCGACGAAACGGCCCGAACCATCGAACACCTGCTGCCTGGGAGCAACCCCTTCGTCACGGCCGACATCCATCGCTACGCCGGTGGGAACCCGCTATTCACCGAGGAGTTGTGTCACTGCGCAGCCGCGCAGGACCCACGGCGCGATCTGGGCGTGGTTCGCCGCAGTGCCGCCTGGCTCGATGCGCTGATCGAGTCGCGCGTCGAACGCCTGCCTCGCCGCCAAGCCGAGATTGCACGTTGCGCCGCGGTACTCGGCAACGTTTTCCCGGCATGGCTCCTCGAGCAACTCACTGGCCATGGCGAACACGATCCCCACGTGGTCGCACTCGCTGAACAAGACTTCATTTTCCCC